>URGY01000035.1 GCA_900547505.1 uncultured Collinsella sp. | reverse complement strand
ACGAGATGCAGCGTAGTCTCGTGGGCTCGGAGATGTGTATAAGAGACAGTCTATGCGCTGCCGCCGCTCAAGGTCGTTCTGCCCTACCGCACCTGCGTTATCGTCGCCACGGTCCTTTTGGGCTCGGCCTTTGGCTCCGAAAACTTTATGAGCGGCATCAACACCGTCGGCGTCGGCCAGGTGGAAGCCGCCCGCTCGCTCGGCATGAGCTTTAACCGCATCCTCGCCAAAATCGTGATTCCGCAGGCACTGCGCTCAAGCGTATTGCCCATGACGAACCTCTTTATCGCCGTCATGCTCACTACCGCCTTGGGCAGCCAGGTGCCGCTTAAGCCGCAAGAGCTTACCGGCGTGGTGAGCTACATCAACACGCGCTCGCTCGGCGGCGTCGCCGCGTTCTTTATCTCGGCGCTCGGCTACCTGGGCACGGCCTTTGTGGTGAGCCACATTGGCAACTACATCGATAAGAAGGTGAGGATCCTCCGATGAGCAAGCACTCCTCCCCTGCGCTTACCATGCGCGATGCGCTCTACGAGGCTCCCGGCCCCAAGATGCGCGCCAAGATTCGCATCGGCACCGCCATCTCACTCGTCGCCGTCGCCGCGCTCGTCGCCCTGGTACTGCAGCGCTTTTATGTGACCGGCCAGCTTTCGGTCCACTATTGGTATTTCTTTACGCACCTCACCACCTGGAAGTTCTTGCTTGCCGGCTTTGAGGGCACCGTTAAAGTCGCACTCACCGCTGGCGCCATCGCGCTGGTGCTGGGCTTAGCCCTTATGCTCGGCCGCACCAGCGACATTAAGCCGCTGCAGCTGGTCTGCCGCGTGCTTACCGACTTCTTCCGCGGTGTGCCGAGCCTGCTGTTTATCTACTTCTTCTTTTTGGTGCTGCCCCAGTACAAGATCGCGCTGCCGTCGTTTTGGATGCTCACGCTTCCCGTCGCACTCGCCGCAGCCGGCGTACTTGCCGAGATCTTCCGCGCCGGCGTCAACGCCGTACCGCGCGGGCAGGTCGAGGCGGCCCAGGCGCTCGGTCTCTCCAAGGCTAAAACCACCTTTAAAATCGTGTTGCCGCAGGCTATTCGGTTTATTATTCCGTCGTTGATCTCACAACTTGTAGTCGTGGTCAAGGACACCACCGTCGCCTATGTGGTGAGCTATCCCGACCTGATGCAAAATGCCCGCGTGCTCATTACCAACTACGACGCCCTCGTGTCGGTCTACCTGGTGATCGCAGTCATCTACATCCTCATCAACGTCGCGATCAACAAGGCCGCTGTCTATGTTTCGCACAAGACCGGCGCGACCATCATCCGCTAACGCTTTACCATTTCGAGTCATAAGGAGCCGAGCACCATGGCACAGAGCACCTCTTCCACCGGCAATCAGCCGCTGATCGAGCTCAGACACGTCGATAAGCACTATGGCGATCTGCACGTCCTCAACGACATCAATCTCTCGGTCGACCGCGGCGAGGTCGTCGTTGTGATCGGCCCCTCGGGCTCGGGCAAGTCGACCATGTGCCGCACCATCAACCGCCTGGAAACCATCGACTCGGGCGAGATCCTCATCGAGGGCGAGCCCCTGCCGCAAGAAGGCAAGGATCTTGCCCGCATGCGCGCCGAACTGGGCATGGTGTTTCAGCAGTTCAACCTGTTCGCACATATGACCGTACTGCAGAACGTCATGCTGGGGCCGGTCGACGTGCTGGGCGTGTCCAAGGAGGAGGCTCGTGAGCGCGCCATGGACCTGCTGAGCCGCGTGGGCGTAGACGAGCAGGCCGACAAGGTACCCGCACAGCTTTCGGGCGGCCAGCAGCAGCGCGTGGCCATCGCCCGTTCGCTCGCGATGCAGCCCAAGGCCATGCTCTTTGACGAGCCCACGAGCGCCCTTGACCCCGAGATGATCAACGAGGTGCTCGAGGTCATGGTCCGTCTGGCCCAGCAGGGCATGACGATGATCGTCATCACGCACGAGATGAACTTTGCCCGCCGTGTGGCCGACCGCGTCGTCTTTATGGCCGACGGCCAGATCGTGGAAACCGGCACGCCCGACGAGTTCTTCGACCACCCCCAGACCAAGCGCGCCCAGGACTTCCTCAACTCCATCAAGGGTCACTAGCCAGACCGCCCACCCGCCCGCCATGCCCATCCAAACTCGAAAGTTACACCTATGATCGGAACTCGTACTTCATCGTCCTACACCCCGCACGTCGACGTCGCCCCCGCCGACCGCCCACTCATCCTCGTCGCGCCGCGCTGGGAAGAGGCGAAGCCGTTTTTGAGCGAAACGCTCTCCCCCAACGAGGAGATCGCAAGTGTCTTTGTCGATGCCATCCTTGCCGCCGGCGGTCTGCCGCTGCAGATGTCCATCACCGAGGACATTGAGGTTATCCGTCATTACGTCGATATCGCCGACGGCATCGCCATTCCCGGCGGCCCGGACGTCAACCCCAAGCGCTGGGGCGATGATCGACCCTACGACCCCACCCTCTGCTGCGAGATCCGCGATAGCTTTGAGTTTAAGCTGGTCGGCGAGGTGCTCCGCGCCAAGAAGCCGCTCTTTACCACCTGCCGCGGCACGCAGTTACTCAATGTCGCCACGGGCGGCACCCTGTGCATGGACGTGCCGAGCCTGGGTGCGCGCGAGGGTCGCACGCAGTGGCGCCACACCCACGTGCTCAACGATCCCGTGCACCCCGTCGAGGTCGTGCCGGGCTCGCTGCTGGAACGCGCGGTTGGCGGGCACAGGCTAATCCAGACCAACTCCGCACACCACTGTTGCGTCGATCGTCTGGGTAAAAGCACGCGCTTGGTCGCCAAGGCAACCGACGGCGTTCCCGAGTGCATCGAGGTCGAAGGCCAGCCTTTCTGCCTGGGCGTGCAATGGCATCCCGAGTACACCTGGCAGACGCTCGAGACCGACTTTAACCTGTGGAAGTCGTTTGTCGAGGCAGCGGCAAAGGTTAAGCTGGCCCGCTAGCTCGCGAATCACACAGACCTAAACCTTCCATGCCAGGGGGGGGCGGACACCAGCCACGGTGCCCGCCCCCCTGTATTTGGTATGCTCGGTATGATTTTCCCTCACAAACAATCAAAGAAATCTCGACCGCAATCGGTCGACGGTAAAGCAAATGGCAAAAACGCTTGCTACGTTTATTAGGCAGTCAATTAGAATCGAAATGCATTGACTATTCCCCAACGGGGTCACGCCACAAATCCACATGAGCATCGAGGCTGGAAGCGGAAGCATGGAATTGGTCCCGAGCTGTATGTAGATCGCTACGACGTTGACAAGCAACAGCATGCCAATCGGACCGAAGCCGGCCCCAAAATAGGAAACAGCGATCACGCAAGAGACCACATATGCAAGGCAGACGGCACTCGCCAGAAGAAGTCGATCGCAAAATATATTCAGGTTGAAATACTGTTGAGCATCCAAAACGATTGCACAGTTAAGACAGTACAAAACGACACTTGACAGGATAAACGCGCCCAATAGGGCGAAAGAAGACAGCACCGCTCGCGCAACGGTAACGCACGCCCGCTTCCCTCCCCGAGCCTCTGACAGCCCCCACGGCTCCTCGACAAAGCCCGAACTGACAAAGCGCGGCACAATACAAGCAGCGATGAACGGAAAGAACAATGCATGAGCCAACGGGGCCACGTTGAACAGCAGACCGCGAAAAACCTCTGCATTACCAAATAGAAGGGCATCCTCCGCCGATAGCCGAAGCGTCGGGTCTGGGAAAAAGCCCAAGAAACTGTTCTCACGGAGGCCACAGAGCCACATCGGGAAAGAATTAAGCTGCAATACCACCATGCACGCATAAATTACCAGGATTAAGGCGTACGCCCATTTGCTCACATGCTTCCATTCTGAATGGAGGAATCTTTTAATCTGACGAGCCATTGAACACACCCCCGGCACGAAAGCTCACGAGAGCGTAAATCAATACCGATAGACAGCTGGCTGCCACGCCATATCCCAGAAGCGTCAGCTGGCCCATATCGCTATACCCAAGGGCACATCCGACTCCAAGATACGGCCCCGGAAGAAGGAAAATCCATCGCAAGGATGGTATAGGTGCCTGAAGGAAGGCTCCGTAGAGCGTCAAGCTCATGACAAATCCAACTATCACCACGGCCCCGCTCAATACAGCGCTGCCCGTTATCCGATAGATAGTCACCGTCTCCAGCGCAACCGATATCACCAATACGGCGTTGACTATCATTGCAGGCAAAAATACAGTTAATATGTTGTGCGAGTAGTTATGCCCTCCACGTATTATGGCTATTGCAAAAAGAAGAAGGCAAAGCGCGCTATACGCTGCGCCAATTATTAAAGCAGACGAAAATGCATGGGCTAGAGCCCCATAAAAGCGGTTGAGACCTCTTGCCGAAGAAATTCGGTGCCCCTCTTTATAGCCATGCTCCTGTAAAAGCACCAAACAAACGATGAGTGGAACGAACAGGGATGTACCGGCAAAAGCGCTGCGCGCAAGGGACTCATCAGGCGCAGAAGGATCGATTGCATTCCAGAGGAAACCAATATCCTCCCCACAAACGCCATAGCCAAAGGCTAGCAACGTTGTTCCGTTTTTTAGAAAGATGCCGAAGAGAAGGCCGAACGTCAGCATAAGCGCAAGACCAAACTGCGCCGGAAATATCCTGTGCAAACGCATCATATCCGCCTTTATGGGATGGATCGCCCGCTTCATAGCGAGACCGCCTTCATCAAGCGCCTGTAATACTCTTTTAGGGACGACGCCTCATCCCTTATGACGTCCATCGATTCCTTTTTTAGCAATTCGCCGTCATGAATAAACAGGCAGCTTGTTGCAACCGATGCCAACTCATCCAAATCATGACTAGAGATGAGCATGGTCTTACCCTGCTCTCGATTCAATCGACCGATAAGGGCCCATATACTCTCGATGCCCAACGGATCCAATCCATTTGCCGGCTCATCGAAAATTAGTACGTCGGTGTCGCCCAATAAAGCCGTAGCTATATCCAGTCGCCGTTTCATTCCCAGAGAAAAACTGCTCACGCTCTTTTTCTCATCGACGTCCAGCCCGACTAGGCCCAAGACGCAAGGAACCTCACGTTTCTCATCGAGCCCCCATTCCGCACATCGGATCCGAAGATTTTCAGCCGCACTGAGGGATTGGTATGCTCCGCTGGAATCTGGCACATAGCCGACACGCGTCCGCATCAGGCTCAGCTCTTTTTTCGACTTGCCTCCAAAGAGCTCCACGCTCCCCGACGATGGCTCACAGAGGCCCAGCACTATTTTAATAAGCGTGCTTTTGCCCGCCCCGTTTGCACCAACAAGGGCGCAAAGCTCAGACTGATCCACCTCGAAGGAAACGTCATGCAAAACGTGCCGTTTCCCGTAGCGTTTTGAAACTTTTGATAGCTTTATCGCTGATGCGTTCATTGGACCCCCGTTCTGCTTGATAGAAAAACCGCTCATATCGTTCCTTCTTTCCTTTATCGTTTTCCATGGTTGTTATTGTTTTTCGATAACTCGTATTTGTCAAGATAATCTAAAAGAAGGGACCCGTGTTAGACACGGGTCCCTTCACGCTGATACTTCGTTTTAGTTGTTTGCCTTAAGCTACTCGTCACTCAAATCGACAGCGAAGACTGATGTCGGAAGCGATACCTCATTGCCTCCGCCGTCCCGCATCTGTCTCACGACATTTTTTGCGCGCTCGACAATAAGCTCCTCAAGCTCTTTCTCGCTCACGCGCTGAATAATATCTCCCGGTTGACAATCAAGCTCATCACAGATATCGAGAAGCGTCTTTAGGCGAATAGCTTTTATCTTTCCGTTTCTAAGCTTTGAAATATTAGCCGGAGTATGCCCCGTCGCCCGAATCAGATCAGCGCTGGTCTTTCCGGTCTTAAGCAGCTGCGTCTCAAGCTCGATGATGAGATAGCTCATGTTTCCTCCTACACAAGCTCGTCAGACTGCTCTTGGAGCAGCGAGGCATAACTCCAGATCGCCGAGATAAACAAGCAGACAACTGCGCCGATAAACGACCCCGCATCAAAGGTAGCGCCTTGGCAAATCTCAATAACGAAGGAATGAGGCACGATGTAAAGCTCCAGTCCGCCAATGGTGAGATTGACCGATCCATAGGCACCAACAAACGAAACCGCAGCGTTAACAGCAAAGGCAAGTGCAAGAACACGGATAAGCCGCACATGTGCCCTGGTAAAGGGCGAGACGCCCCGCGAGATGTTACGGCTGACCCCGCACAAAACGACAAGCGAAATACCCACAACGAGTGCCAGGCACAGTCCGCTTGGGATAACGATGCACCCGCCATTGAGAAGCGTCACGACACCAAAAGAATCGACAGAAGCAACGTTTTCAACCGCATACCAAATCACGTAAACAACCAACGCGGCAAAAGCGACGAGCATCCCTGCAAAAACGGCTGCCATGCAAAAACCAAGCTTCCTGATATTTTCGCCCGCCTTGGCCATACGCTGAACGCTGTTGGACATACACTCACCCTCATCGACTCTATCGTTATTCGAACAGTTTATCGAACAACGATATAGATTGCATGCGGAAAGCCCCGCCAGTGCGCATAGGCCATTCACTAATCGGAAGGGGTGAGAGTGGATTTTTGGACACGTATCGAACGAGAGTGGATAATCTCCCACTTTGAGGCCACCACCGAGCCTAAAACGGGAGATTATCCACTCTCATTGTCATCAAAGCACGCAAGCTCTTATTCGGCCGCTTCGCGCAGGGCCGACATCGTAGCCGCATATTGCTGCTGCAACGCATGCATTCCCTCGTGAGCGCCGTCAACGGCATCGGCGCCGCGCAGTGCTTCGGTCACCACAACCGCCGGCTCGTACAGATTATCGAATCCCAGGTTCTGGCTCACGCCCTTGAGCGTGTGCGCTGCCATAAACGCACCTTCGGCGTCTCCCGCCGCCATAGCGGCCTCCAGCTTGTCCATGCTCTCGTCATCCAAAAACTTGAGGGCAAAGCGGGCAAGCATTTCCCCGCCCATCAGCCGAGCGCACGCGTCATCATAATTAGCGCCGATCTTCTCATACGCCTCACGCATGGAAATCATGGATTAAAACTCCTTTGGTCAAACTAAATCGTGGGAAACGCGACAACGTCGGCGGGGCGTGCCAACGTCTCGGCAATACGGTCTTGCACCTCGAGCAGGCAGTCGAGCAACAGTGGGTTAAAGGTGCCGCACTTACCGTCCAGGATCATCTGGATCGCCTCCTTGTGCGGGATAGCGTCCTTGTACACGCGCACGCTCGTCAGCGCATCATACACGTCGGCCACCGAGACCACCTGCGCGGCAATGGGAATCTCGTCGCCCTTAAGGCCATCGGGATAGCCCTTGCCGTCCCAGCGCTCGTGATGCCAACGCGCAATCTGGTACGCATATTCCATAAGCGCATTGCCGACGTGATGGCGGCCCAGCTCAAGCAACATGTCGGCGCCCATCGTGGTATGCGTCTTCATAATCTCGAACTCCTCGGGCGTAAGGCGCCCGGGTTTGTTGAGAATCGCATCGTCAATCGACATCTTGCCGATATCGTGCAGCGCCGAAGCCAGGGCGATCGTGGAGCGTTCCTCATTGTCGAGGGAGATCGTGTCGCTACGCTGGACCAGACAGCCAAGCAGCAGCTCGGTCAGCTTCTCGATGTTCGTAACGTGCCTGCCGCTCTCGCCATTGCGAAGCTCCATGACGCCGGCCATGATGTCGATGAGCATGCGACTGTTCTTGACGCGCTCGTTGTACTGCTGGGACAGCAGGCTCGTCAGGCGGCGCTGTTTGGCGTATAGGCGGATGGTGTTGCTTACACGGCGGCGCACGACACGGGAGTCAAACGGGCGGTTGATATAGTCCGAGGCGCCCAGCTCGTACGCGCGCAGAACCATATCATCGGAATCTTCGCTCGAAATCATGATGAAAGGCAGATTGTCGATACCCGATCGGCGCGACAGATCGGCCAGCACCTCAAAGCCGCTTATGCCCGGCATGACAATATCCAGCAGCACGAGCGACAACTCATCGCCATAGCGGTCGACCATGTCGAGCGCCGTACGACCGTTGGCGGCCTCGAGGATGCAATACTCGTCCTTGAGCATCTCGTTGAGAATGGCTCGGTTCATCTCGGAGTCATCGACAATAAGCACCAAAGGCTTTTCGCTTTGGAAGGCTTCGATGGAATCGGCGTCGGTCACGACCGTACCGGCTTTTGCCTTAGCGCGGCTCAATAACTGGGCAGCGCGGCCAACTCCCTCATCGACCGTCTCGCCATGAATGCGAACACCGCCAACACATGCCGTCAAGCTCACGTACTCATGGCCCGGAACAATCGTGGCATGAACGGCATCGGACACCTGATGCAGGCGACGGGTGAAGTCATCGGAGGGAATATTGGGCATGACGACCACAAACTTGTCGCAGCCATAGCGTACAAGCTCGTCAGTCGAACGAATTCCGCTGCGTATGGCTGTCGCCACAGCACCGAGCGCAAGGTCGCCGGCATGACGGCCACACGTATCGTTGAAGACCCTAAAATCATCAAGGTCGATCACCGCAACGCCGGCATTCATGCGGGCGCTACGGAGCTTTTCCTCGTAATATCGGCGATTGCGCACACTCGTCAGCACGTCGGTGTAGACGAGGTCCTCTTCTGCAGCCTCTTGCTCATCGATCGGACGCACCATCAGCAGGACGTGAGGCTCGCCCTCGACCTTCAGAGGGCGCAGGCGAGCGCGGTACTCGGTACCATCATTGAGCAGCTGCTCCGATACATCATCGGAACCTGCCAAGGCCTCAAGACTTGACTGACGCAGACAAGGGCAGCGATCGCCGGCGAGCAAGCAGTTAGGCTCGCTCTTAATCTGATCGGCCGACAACAAACGCACCACGGGGTAGGTCTTCGCGACGCGGGCGACCTCGGCGGCAGCCTCCTCGTCGGTTAGATTGACCTCGTGATTATTGAGCATATGGGGCCCTTCCTATCGTTACGCACGGCAACGGTGCATATCAATTGGTACAAGGGTAGCATCTAACAGCTGAAGGCAAACGCGCGATTATCGTTACATTTTTATGACCTGGCAAACGGCGGTAACGGAGCCGCGGGCGCGCGGTTATGGGCGCATTCGTTAACAATGACGAAACGCTAACAGCCCCTCTCCCCGCAGGTCATCGAGCGTGCTAACGCTCCAAGACATCGCAAACGGCGTTTGCCGCCGTAACGGGGCGATCGCGCAGACCGTTATGCGCGCCGGGAACCATTACGAGTGGACAGCCCAAAAGCTCAGCCGCCACCCTCGTACCAGCCTCGCGGGGCGTGCCGGCCGAAAGCTCGCCCAAAAACACGGCCGACACCGCCTTTGACGCGCGGGCGCGCTCCCAGTCGGGAGCATATGTCATATTTGTTCCGTATTCGTTCGCCATAAAGCAACGACCATTGCGCAGGGCATGTTTGGCTTCCGCTTCGGTCGTCCCAGGAGCCTCGGGGTCCAAGTCGCCGAGGGCTCCCAAGAAAAGCCGGAGCGCCCTTGAAACCTTTCCAGCCGCAATCATATCGAGCAAAACCGGAGCTGCGCCCATACCGACGCCTTCGGCCGACACAGCCGGCTCATGCAGAATCGCACGGGCGACGAGATGAGGTTCGGTGCGAAGAAGCTCCAGCGCCACCAACGTACCGGCGCTGTGCGCAAGCACATTTGCCGGAGCGCCAACGTGTTCGATCACGGCTTGCAGGTCGGCGGCCTGGGCGGCAAGATCATAGCTGCCGTCTGCCGCATCGCTGCTGCCACCGCAGCCGCGGCGGTCGTAGGCAATTACGCGGTAGTTGCGGCTGAGCTCGCAAGCGATACCGTCGAAAAATGTGCCGTCGACACAAGCGCCGTGCACGCACACCAAGGCAGGAGCATCAGGCGACACATCCGGGCCGGCATATTCGCGACAGGCAATCGTGGTGCCCGCATTCTCGACCGTAAAATCCATGTTGTGCCCCCATCATCAATGCCCATCCAGTTGCACGTCAGTGCGGTTGGATGGACCCGCATTGCCTTACGCCTTGTTAACAGATTAACTGTACCCGACCCGAGGCTTTTCATGGCACGGCATCATGAGCGACGTGAAAAAACGAAACTTGTAAAGCAAGAGCCCGCACCTTGCTTTGGAGCCGATGCTATGCTTAGGCACAATTGTCTTGAGGAGCATATGCCTATGTCTACGTTTTTGAATGCCAGCCCCATCTTTGGGCCCGTTCGCAGCCGTCGCCTTGGTCTCTCGCTCGGCGTCAACATGATGCCGGCGAGCGGCAAAATCTGCACGTTCGACTGTATTTACTGCGAAAACGGCCTCAACGCCGAGCGCCCCTGCCATGAGCCGTACAACACAGCTGCCGTGGTACTCGACGCGCTCGAGGCAAAGCTGCGCGAGATGGCAGCCGAGGGCGAGCTCCCCGATGTGATCACCTTCGCAGGCAACGGCGAGCCCACCGCCGCACCGGAGTTTCCTCAGGCCATCGCCGGCGCCGTCGCGCTGCGCGACGAGCTTGCCCCAAACTCCAAGATCGCCGTGCTTTCCAACGGCACGCGCGCCGACCGTCCCGAGGTGCACGACGCGCTCATGATGGTCGACGACAACATTCTTAAGCTCGATACCGTCGACCCGGCGTTTATCCAGCTGCTCGACCAGCCTGTTGGCCCCTACGACGTCGAGCACCAGATCAAGACGTTCGCAAGCTTTGACGGTCATGTCATTATCCAGACGATCTTTTTGACCGGCGAGTATCAGGGCAAGCTCATCGACAACACCGGCGAGGAGTACGTTGCCCCCTGGCTCGCGGCGCTTGAGCGCATTCGCCCACAAGAAGCGACCATCTACACGGTAGCGCGCGAGACACCGATCGCCGGCCTTGCCAAAGCAGCGCCCGAGGTGCTCGACGCCATCGCCGCGCGCGTCCAAGCCCTCGGCATTCCCTGCCAGGTGAGCTACTAGCAAAACCACGCAGCAGCCAGTGTCCGCCATCCCACTCCATCAGTTGCGGTGATATAGTTCCTGTTTATGCTGTTAAACCGCTTAAATCGGAACTATATCACCGCAACTTTTATGGACGCGTGAGTGGGCTATACTAGCTGCGGATGAAAGGAAGTTAGCCATGTATGACAAAGGACCCGTACCCGGCCGCAACGACGCCTGCTGGTGCGGCAGCGGCAAAAAATATAAGAAATGTCACAGCGCCTTCGACGAGCGCCTCGAGCGCCTGTGGGAGGAGGGCTGGGAGGTTCTGCCCCGTACGCTCTACAAGACGCCCGCCGATATCGAGGGCATCAAGCGCTCCGCCGCCATCAACGTGGGCGTGCTCGACTACGTAGGCGAGCACATCGCCGCGGGCATGACCACCAACCAGATTGACCAGATGATCTACGACTACACCGTCGAGCACGGTGGCACGCCGGCCGATCTCAACTACGAGGGCTACCCCAAAAGCGTGTGCACCTCGATCAATGATGTGGTCTGCCACGGTATCCCCTGTGATACGGACGTGCTGCACGAGGGCGACATCATCAACGTCGATTGCTCCACGATCCTGGACGGCTACTTTAGCGACTCGAGCCGCATGTTCTGCATCGGCGAGGTCTCGGCCGAGCGTCAGCGCCTGGTCGACGTCACTCGCGCCAGCGTGGAGGCGGGTCTGGCCGCCGTCAGGCCATGGCTGCCGCTCTCCGTTATGGCCGAGGCCGTGCAAAAGACGGTCGAGGACGCCGGTTTTAGCGTGGTGCGCGAGTACGGCGGACACGGCATCGGTAAGGAGTTCCACGAGGACCCGTTTGTGGGCTTTACCACCGAGGCGCCCGATGTGGACACCATCATGGCTCCGGGCATGGTCTTTACCATCGAGCCCATGGTCAACGCCGGAGCGCCCGACATCAAGATCAGCAAGGGCGACGGTTGGTGCGTGCGCACCAAGGACGGCAGCGATTCGGCCCAGTGCGAGGTACAGCTCGTGGTGACCGAGGATGGTTACGAACTGCTGAGCTGGTAGCCGTGGATGCGCCGGGCTTCGCGATGGATATGTTAACCATCGCGAAGCCCGGCGTTTTATTTGAACGTTTTGCCTGATAAAACCTGCCAAAATAAACCTGTCCCTTTTTGGCAGGTCGAGCGGAGAGGACTGCTTGTGAACATCCTGGTTTTGCTGCCCGTCAATGACCGCCATCGCGCAATTCTTGAGTCGAGCGCTCCGGGCGAGGACTTTATCTACACGAGCTCCGACGCCGCCACGCGCGAGCAGGTCGCCGATGCCGACGTGATCTTGGGCAACATCGACCCTGGCATGCTCACGGCATGCGAACATCTCCAGCTGTTGCAATTGCAGACCGCGGGCTATGACGATTACTTGGCCGCCGGCACCGTGCCAGCCGACACTAAGCTTTCCTGCTCGGTGGGCGCCTACGGCCAGGCCGTGAGCGAGCACATGTTTGCCATGGTCCTTTCCATGATGAAGCGCCTGCCCGGCTATCACGACTTGCAGCGCGAGCATCGCTGGGAGGACTTGGGCCCGGTCACCTCGCTCAAAAACGCCAATGTGCTGGTGCTGGGCGCGGGCGATATCGGTGGCCACTTTGCCACACTCTGCCGCAGCATGGGCGCGCACGTCCGCGGCATCAAGCGCCATCCGCTCGTCTACCCCATTGTGTTTGAGGACATGGACGGCATGGACGCCCTGTCCGAGCGCCTGGCCGAGGCTGACATCGTCGCATCCTTTATGCCCAGCACACCCGAGACCCGCGACCTGGCGAACGCCGAGTTCTTCGCTGCGATGAAACCAGGCGCCTTCTTTGCCAACGGCGGCCGCGGCGACCTTGTGGTCGCCGACGACTTGGTTGCCGCCCTGGAGTCGGGACATCTCGCCGGCGCCGCGGTCGACGTCACCGACCCCGAACCGTTGCCTGAGACAAGCCCACTGTGGGATGCGCCCAACATGCTCATCACGCCACACGTCTCGGGCTGGTTCCACCTGGCCGCCACGCTCAACAACGTGGTCGACATCGCAGCGGAGAACCTGCGTCACCTGCAGGCCGGCGAGACCCTACGCTGCTGGATCGAACATTAGATTGTTCCGGCGTTTTACCAAACGCCGGAACCCCTCGACGCTGCGTGCCGCCCAGAGCGACAATTTGTCATTCAAAAGGCAAGGCATGACCAGAAGGTCTATGCC
>URGY01000034.1 GCA_900547505.1 uncultured Collinsella sp. | reverse complement strand
GAGATGCAGCGTAGTCTCGTGGGCTCGGAGATGTGTATAAGAGACAGGGACAGCCCCGCATGACACATTCCAAGGTCGTGGCCCGTGTGGGTTGCGGCCTTTTTGTATCTGGGGGACAAAGTGGCTACACTACAATCCGTTTGAGCAATAGATATATAGGTAGTACCGTGGGGGCGGATGTAGATGGTCGAGTGGATTGTTAAGCGTGCGCAGGGCGACCGTGCGCGCGTGGGCACGTTGACGGGCGTGGTGTGTATTCTCGCCAATGTTGCGCTTTGTGCTGCGAAGGGTGCAATTGGCGTGCTGTCGGGATCGGTTTCGATCGTGGCGGATGCCATGAACAACCTGTCCGATGCCAGCTCGAATATCGTGAGCGTGCTGGGCTTTAAGCTGGCGAGCAAGCCGGCCGACCCCGAGCATCCTTACGGTCACGGTCGCTACGAGTATCTCTCGGGTCTGGTCGTGGCGGCGCTCGTGCTGCTGATTGGCATCGAACTGGTGAAGTCCTCGGTTGAGCGTATCGTCAACCCGGAGCCTGTCGAGTTCTCGCTTGCCCTGGTGGCAGTTCTGGCGCTTTCGATGGTTGTAAAGCTCTGGATGGCGGCCCTCAACCAAAAGCTCGGTGACCGTATTGAGTCCGAGACGCTGCATGCGACCGCGCAGGATTCCAAGAACGATGTCCTTGCCACAGGCGCCGTGTTAGCGTGCGCAATTGTTTCGCAGGTGACGCACATCAATCTTGACGCATGGGTCGGCCTTGCCGTTGGCGCCTATATTGGCTGGAGCGGCTTTGAACTTATTCAAGATACGGTGAGCCCGCTTTTGGGTCAGTCGCCCGATCCTAAGCTGGTCAAGCACATTCGAGACAAGATCATGAGCTATCCCGGCGTTTTGGGCGTTCACGATCTGATGGTTCACGACTACGGCCCGGGCAGGAAGTTTGCAAGTGCGCATGCCGAGATGGCGGCCGAGGCCAGCCCGCTGGAAAGTCACGACACGCTCGACAATATTGAGCAAGCATTTAGGAACGAAGACGGTATGATCGTCACGCTCCATTACGATCCCATCGTGACCGACGATCCAAAGGTGACAAGCATGCGTCTGCGCATCAACGCCATGGCCCAGGAGATCGATAGTCGCCTTTCAATTCACGATTTGCGCTGTGTGCCGGGTCCTACGCACACTAACGTGATCTTTGACTGCGTGCGACCCTCGGATCTGCGAATGAGCACCGAGGACCTAAAGCACGAGTTGGCGAAACGGGTCGAATCGGAATACCCCAAGTCGATTGCCAAGATCACGATCGACGAAGACTACGTAGGGCATACCCACGAGTAGGGCTGTGCCGGCAAAGCAAGTTATACAGAAGGGGAGAATATGAAGAGGCTGTATCTGCTCCGCCACGGCCAGACGGAATTCAACGTCAAAAAGCTCGTCCAGGGCCGCTGCGATTCACCGTTGACCGACCTGGGCCGCAAACAAGCGGGAATGGCAGCCGCATGGCTCAAGGCCCACGGCGTCGTCCCCGACAAAGTGGTCTCATCACCCTTAGGCCGAGCCATGGACACGGCAAGTCTCGTCGCATGCGAGCTCCTCGGCCCGGACGCAGCAGTCGAGCCCTGTGAAGGCATTATCGAGCGCAGCTACGGCACCTTCGAAGAAGGCCCCCACGACGCCCTGCCCACCGACGTCTGGGATCCAGGCGAGGACTTAATCCTATTCGGAGGAGAAGGAAGCCAGGCACTGCAAGCGCGCATGGTAGACACCCTCACCAATATCATGGGCTCCGAGGGCATCGAAACCCTCCTAGCAGTAAGCCACGGCAGCGCCAGCCGCCAATTCATTAGAGCCGCCGCCCCAGAGGGCTTCGAGCTCCCAACAAAACTCCCCAACTGCGCCATCATGATCTTCGATTTTGACGAAGAAGATTTGCAAGGAGAGAGTGACAGGCCCCAATGCAAGTTCACTCTCCAGCAAATAGTGGACCCCCAACAAAGTCATTAGCCTGGGCGAGCAGAGTTAGGCAGACATCAACGTGTCGTCTCCCGAGCTTGGCAGAGGGGCGGCGAAATATATTAAGTTTGTCGCGAGTTCCGCACGCAAAGGAAAGCACTTAATGTGCTTTCCGTCTTGCGCAGGACTGTAGAGCAGCAAACTTAATATATTTCGCCGCCCCTCTGCCAAGCCCAGGCGACTCCACGCACTTTACCTGCGTAAACAATGTGAGTGAAATATGAATCTCGATGGATACGCCCGCAGCCGTGTATACTAAACAGCTGTGTGAAACCAGGGGAGTATTCTGGCTGGACAAAATGCCTGCTTAATAGGGTTGTCAGGTAGTCCGGGCGAAATACAAGGCTGGGGAGCACGTCGTGTAAGTAGTGGTCCTCTAGGGGCGTACGCTCGGTGGTGTACGCATTGTCCCAAGACCACGCGAGAGTTGGGATCATATCTTGATCAGCATGATTCTCGGCCGCAAGATTGGCATGACCCAGGTTTGGGACGAGGACGACAACGTCGTTCCCGTCACGGTCATCCAGGCTGGCCCCTGCGCTGTCTCGCAGGTTAAAACTCAGGCAACCGACGGCTATGACGCCGTCCAGATCGGTTTCGGCGACATCAAGGCCAAGAACGTGAACAAGCCCATGGCTGGTCACTTCGCCAAGGCTGGCGTCGAGCCTGTCCGCTTCCTTCGTGAGGTCCGCGTCGAGAACGGCGAGGAGCACAAGGTCGGCGAGGTCGTCACCGTCGCTGATTTCGCTGATGTCGAGAAGGTCGACGTCATCGGTACCTCCAAGGGTAAGGGCTTCCAGGGTCGCATCAAGCGCTGGGGTCAGCGCCGCGGTCCTATGACGCATGGTTCTCACTTCCAGCGTCACCCCGGTTCTATCGGTCAGTGCGCCTATCCTGCGCGCGTCCTCAAGGGCGTTAAGATGGCCGGTCACATGGGTAACGAGCGCGTTACCGTCAAGAACCTTTCCGTTGTCCGCATCGATGCCGAGCAGAACCTCATCTTGGTCAAGGGCGCTGTCCCGGGTGCCAAGAATGGTCTCGTCGCCATCCGTATGGCCTAAGGGCCCAGCCCATTTAGCCCAGCGTCATACCAAGGAGAACACTTAAATGGCAAAGTTTGAAGTAAAGAACAGCGAGGGCAAGAAGGTCGCCGAGGCCGAGCTCGCCGCTGAGGTGTACGGCATCGAGCCGAACATCCACGTTATGCACCACATCGTCAAGTGCCAGATGGCCTCTTGGCGTCAGGGCACCCAGTCCGCTAAGGGTCGCTCTGAGGTTTCCGGTGGCGGCAAGAAGCCTTGGCGTCAGAAGGGCACCGGCCGTGCCCGCCAGGGTTCCATCCGTGCTGCCCAGTGGCGTCACGGTGGCGTTGTCTTCGCCCCCAAGCCCCGTTCCTACGCTAAGCGTATGAACAACAAGGAGGTCAAGCTGGCTATGCGCTCCGCGCTGTCCGCCAAGCTGGCCGATGGCGAGCTCGTGCTCGTCGACGACTACGGCTTCGAGAAGCCTTCCACCAAGGCTGCCGTCGCCATGCTCAAGGCTCTCGGTCTTGAGGGCAAGCGTCTGACCATCATCGTTCGCGATGAGGACGTCAACGCCTACCTGTCGTTCCGCAACATTCCCAAGACGTTCATCATCACCGCCGACGAGGCCAACACCTACGATCTCGTCAACAACAACGCTGTACTGATGCCCGCCGACATCGCCGCTCACTTCGGGGAGGTGCTTGCATAAATGACCGCCCACGAGATCATCATCCGTCCGATCGTGTCCGAGCGTTCCTTCTCCGGCATGGAGCTGAACAAGTACACGTTCGAGGTCGCCAAGGATGCTAACAAGTATCAGATCAAGGACGCTGTCGAGGAGATCTTCGGCGTCAAGGTCGTTCGCGTGAACACCCTGACGGTCAAGCCCAAGACCAAGCGCGTGCGCTATGTCGCTGGCAAGACCCGTTCTTGGAAGAAGGCCATCGTCACGCTGGCCGAGGGCGACACCATCGAGGTCTTTGGCAACCAGGCCTAAGACTCGCTGCTGTTGAGTGAGCTCATGCCTCCCAACTAGGGGAGGCGGGAGCTCAAGGTTTTGGGCGTATAAAATGGACACGCCCGGAACCGTGTATACGTCCGGTGTCATCGCACCCGAGGCTGAACCTCGAATCCCTGTCTGCGATGGCTAACGGATTCCTATTGAAAGGGATTGTAATGGCTGTAAAGCACCTTAAGCCGACCTCCGCTGGTAGGCGTTGGCAGACGATCTCCGACTTCTCCGAGATCACCTGCACCAAGCCCGAGAAGTCTCTTCTCGAGCCCCTGCCCAAGAAGGCCGGTCGTAACAACAACGGCCGCATCACCACCCGCCACCAGGGCGGCGGCGTGAAGCGTCGTTACCGCGTGATCGACTTCAAGCGCAACAAGGACGGCGTGCCCGCCAAGGTTGCCACGATCGAGTACGATCCGAACCGTTCCGCTCGCATCGCCCTGCTGCACTACGCTGACGGTGAGAAGCGCTACATCCTGGCCCCCAAGGGTCTCGAGGTCGGTCAGACCATCATGTCCGGTTCTGACGCCGACATCAAGCCGGGCAACGCTCTGCCCCTCGCCGACATCCCCGTCGGTACGCTCATCCACGCCGTCGAGTTCCAGCCGGGCAAGGGCGCTGCTATCGCCCGTTCCGCCGGTAACTCCTGCCAGCTGATGGGTAAGGAGGGCAAGTACGCTATCGTCCGTATGCCTTCCTCCGAGATGCGCCGCATCCTCGTTACCTGCCGCGCCACCGTCGGTGAGGTCGGCAACGCCGATCACTCCAACATCGTCATCGGCAAGGCCGGCCGTAAGCGTCACATGAACGTGCGCCCGACCGTCCGCGGTACCGTCATGAACCCTGTCGACCACCCGCACGGCGGTGGCGAGGGCAAGAACCACACCTCTGGTCGTCCCTCCGTTACCCCCTGGGGTAAGCCGACGAAGGGCCTTCGTACGCGCAAGAAGAAGAAGGTCTCGAACCAGCACATCATTCGTCGCCGTAAGAAGTAATTTCGGATACCGAGTTTTAGGAGAAAGCACTTATGAGCAGAAGTCTCAAAAAGGGCCCGTTCGTGGAGACTCGCCTTCTCTCGCGTATCACCGCGATGAACGAGGCTGGCAAGAAGGACGTCGTGAAGACCTGGTCCCGCGCGTCCACCATCTTCCCCGAGATGGTTGGTCACACCATCGCCGTCCACGACGGCCGCAAGCATGTGCCCGTGTATGTTACCGAGTCCATGGTTGGTCACAAGCTCGGCGAGTTCGCGCCGACTCGTACGTTCCGTGGCCACAAGGCCAAATAGGGGGTTAACCGTAAATGGCAACTAAGTCTATTGAAACTGAGGCCACCGAGGTTCGCGCCGTCGCTAAGTACGTGCGTGTTTCCCCCAGCAAGGCCCGCCTGGTGGTCGATCTGATCCGCCGCAAGCCTGTCGCTCAGGCCTTCGACATCCTTCACTTCTGCGACCGCGCCGTCGCCGTGGATGTCGAGAAGGTTCTCCGTTCCGCCGTTGCGAACGCCGAGAACAACAACGGTCTGCGTGCCGACAATCTGGTTGTCGCCGCTGCCTATGTTGACGAGGGTCCGACGCTTAAGCGCATCCGTCCCCGCGCCAAGGGTTCCGCTTCTCGCATTCTGAAGCGTACTTCCCACATCACCGTCGTCGTTGCTCCTCGAAAGGAGGCGTAAAGCTGTATGGGTCAGAAAGTCTACCCCACCGGCTTCCGTCTTGGCATCACCGAGAACTGGCGCTCCCGCTGGTTCGCAGAGAAGGATTACGCTAAGACCCTCGGTAACGATCTCGAGATCCGCAAGTACCTCGAGAAGCGTCTTTCCCGCGCAGCTGTCTCCCGTGTCGAGATCGAGCGCGCTGGCGACAAGGTGAAGGTCATCATCCTCACCGCTCGCCCCGGCGTTGTCATCGGTAAGAAGGGTGCCGAGATCGATACCCTCCGCACCGAGCTCGAGAAGGTCGCTGGCGTCTCCAAGGGCCAGCTCTCCGTCGACGTTGTCGAGATCAAGCGCCCCGAGCTCGACGCCAACCTCGTTGCTCAGTCTATCGCCGAGCAGCTCGAGGGCCGCGTTGCCTTCCGTCGCGCTATGCGCAAGGCTGTCCAGTCCGCCCGCAAGGCCGGCGCTAAGGGCATCCGTATCCAGTGCTCCGGTCGTCTCGGCGGTGCCGAGATGGGCCGTCGTGAGTGGTACCGCGAGGGTCGCGTGCCTCTGCACACCCTCCGTGCCAAGATCGACTACGGCACGGCTGTCGCCAGCACCACCATGGGTGCCTGCGGCGTGAAGGTCTGGATCTACCTGGGCGAGAAGCTCCCGGGCCAGCCTGTTCCCAACCCTGCACTCGAGGGCTCTTCCCGTCCTCGTCGTCGTAACTCCGAGAGGAGGGGTCAGTAGTGCTTGCCCCTAAGCGTATTCTTCACCGCAAGGTGCAGCGTGGCTCCATGAAGGGCCAGGCCAAGGGTAATACCGAGCTGCATTTCGGCGAGTTTGGTATCCAGGCTCTCGAGGCCCATTGGATCACCAACCGTCAGATCGAGGCCGCTCGTATTGCCATGACCCGCTACATGAAGCGTGGCGGTCGTGTCTACATCACGATCTTCCCCGATAAGCCCATCACCAAGAAGCCTGCCGAGACTCGCATGGGTTCTGGTAAGGGTAACCCCGAGGAGTGGGTGGCCGTCGTCAAGCCCGGCCGCATCATGTTCGAGGTCAAGGGCGTGCCCGAGGAGGTCGCTCGCGAGGCTCTGCGTCTTGCACAGCACAAGCTTCCCATCAAGACCAAGATTGTTGCTGCCAAGAACGCTGAGCAGCGCATCGAGAAGGAGATGGCTGAGGAGGCCGCTCTCGAGGCCAAGTGGGCTGCTGAGGACGCCGCCGCCGCCAAGGAGGAGAACTAATGAAGCCCGCAGAGATTCGTGAGCTCTCGGACGCTCAGCTCGTTGAGAAGCTGAAGGAAATGCGCGCCGAGCTCTTTAACCTTCGTTTCCAGATGGCCACCAGCCAGCTGGACAACACCGCTCGCGTCAACACCGTGAAGAAGGACATCGCTCGCGTCCTCACGGAGCAGCGCGCCCGCGAGATCGCAGCGGAGAAGTCCGCTGTCGCCGAGTAGGACCTAAGGAGAGAACATGACTGATTCGCGTAACTCGCGTAAGGTCCGTACGGGTGTCGTTACCTCCGTCTCCGGTGCCAAGACCATTGTTGTCACCATCACCGAGCGCAAGCGTCACCCCAAGTACGGCAAGATGATGACCAGCTCCAAGAAGCTGCACGCTCACGACGAGGAGTGCACGGCTGGCGTGGGCGACACCGTCCGCGTTATGGAGACCCGTCCTATGTCCAAGATGAAGCGTTGGCGCCTCATCGAGGTCGTCGAGCGCGCTAAATAAGCAGTCGCTCTTACGACTTGTACGTTTCCGAAGATGTGCGTATGCCTGGTTTGCATACCACAGGCCGTATAAAGGCAGCGCACCTCTCTTCGGTTCTTAGTTCGGAGGAACATCTACCATGATTCAGATGCAAACCATGCTGAACGTCGCCGACAACTCCGGCGCTCGCAAGATTCGCTGCATCAAGGTGCTTGGCGGTTCCAAGCGTCGTTATGCAGGCATCGGCGATGTGTTCATCGGTGCTGTCCAGGAGGCTACCCCTGGCGCCAACGTCAAGAAGAAGGACGTTGTCCGTTGCGTCGTCGTTCGCACCGTTAAGGAGATCCGCCGCAAGGATGGCTCCTACATTCGCTTTGATGAGAACGCCTGCGTTGTCATCAACAACGATGGTTCGCCCGTCGGCACCCGTATCTTCGGGCCTGTCGCTCGCGAGCTTCGTGACAAGAAGTACATGAAGATCGTCTCGCTCGCTCCCGAGACCCTGTAGTTAGGGGAGATATATGTATATCAAGAAGGGCGATAAGGTCCAGGTTCTCTCTGGTAAGGATCGCGGCAAGCAGGGCGTTGTCCTGCGTGCTCTCCCCGCCGAGAACAAGGTCGTTGTCGAGGGCGTTTCGGTCGTCAAGAAGGCCGTCAAGCCCAACGCTGCCAACCAGCAGGGCGGCATCGTTTCGCAGGAGGCTCCTATCGATGCCTCTAACGTCAATCTCGTCTGCCCCGAGTGCGGTAAGGTTACCCGCGTCGGTCACGAGAAGGACGGCAAGAACAAGCTGCGCGTCTGCAAGAAGTGCGGCCACAAGTTCTAAGCTGCCCGCAACATTTAAGTTGCTAGCTAAGGCCCGGATGCCAAGGCACCCGGGCCTTTTTCTATCCCTACTCATTGGGGACAGACTTAAATGAGTGGCCGATGATTGGCAGTCATTGGGGACTGTTCATTGGGGACAGACTTAAACGACTAATCTTTGGGGACGTTCTTAAACAACTAGCCGTTGGGGACAGTCTTTAAAACTGTATATCTGGCTATCGGGGATAGTGCTTCAACGAAAGCGGCACATAGGGACCGTCCCAAACTGCCGGCACATAGGGACGTTCCTTTTTTGCCGGCAGTTTGGGACGGTCCTTTGATGTCTGGTGCCCCCAGAGGGGTGAAGTAATACAGCTGGCTCTGTCTTTTAGGGCTATAGTGTTCCGCCCCTTTGTGTTTCATAAGGATCGTCCCGTGCGCATTTACGCGCATAGCCTTGCGCGATAATACGCATAACCGCGCAAACATCTGTCAACTATGGCTAAATAATGACCGATAAGCAAATAAACACGCAAACACGAGCAGATACGCGCGCAATTGTGCGAATATAGGGTTGTTAGAAATGAAGGACTTCCGATGACTCAGGAGGCACATAATGGCAGATTCCAAACAGGTTCCGCTCGACGCCGAAGCAGCCGCTAAGGCGGCGTTCGCCTCGGTCCAGGATCAGCCGTTCCCCGACAACATTTTTACGGCTCCCGAGCTTCGTTGGGCTGTAATTGGGTGTGGCGTTATCGCCAACCAGATGGCTCAGTCTCTCGCCCTTGCCGGCCGAAAGCTCGCGGGCGTTGCCAACCGCACGCTGTCCAAGGCTCAGGCTTTTGCAGAGCAGTATGGCGTTGAGAAGGTCTATGACACGGTCGAGGGTCTCTACGCCGATCCGAACATTGACGCAGTCTATATCACCACGCCGCACAACACGCATATCACCTACCTGCGAGCCGCTCTGGCAGCTGGCAAGCACGTGCTCTGTGAAAAGGCCATCACCCTCAATTCTGCCGAGCTCGACGAGGCCCGCGCCATTGCCAACGAGCACAACGTTGTCCTTATGGACGCCACCACGGTGCTCCACATGCCCTTGTATCAAGAGCTGCGCCGCCGCATGGATGCCGGCGAGTTTGGCCGCATGAACCTCGCTCAGCTCAACTTTGGTAGCTACAAGGAGTACGGCGACCTGACCAACCGTTTCTACAATCGCAACCTCGCCGGCGGTGCCATGCTCGATATTGGCGTATACGCCCTGTCCGTCATGCGCCTGTTTATGGCGAGCCAGCCCGTCGAGGTCGTGTCTCTGGGTAACACCTGCGAGACCGGCGTGGACGTTGCAGGCGGCATCGTCTGCCGCAATGCCGAGCAGCAGCTGGGCGTCGTGAGCCTTACGCTCCACTCCAAGCAGCCAAAGCGCTCGGTTATCAGCTTTGACAATTGCTATGTCGAGGTCAACGAGTATCCGCGCGCCGATCACGCGACGATCGTGTGGACCGCGGACGGTCATCGCGAGGAGGTCGCCGCGGGCACCGAGGCTTATGCCCTGTGCTACGAGATGGCTGACCTCGAGCAGGCCGTCGCCGGCGACGATTCCAAGCGTGAGCTTCTGGATTATGCTTCTGATGTGATGGAGCTCATGACCAAGCTCCGCGCCGATTGGGGAGTCGTCTACCCCGAGGAGGAGTAAGCGATGCTTGCGGAAGATAGGCTCAATACGATCGTGTCGATGGTGCAGCAGGCTGGCTCGGTAACGGTGCCCGAGCTTGCCGATGCCCTGGGCGTGACGGCCTCTACCATTCGACGCGACCTACAGACGCTCGACCGAGCGCACCGCATCGCCAAGGTGCACGGTGGCGCGACAAGTCTTGAGCGCGCGCACGTGACGCGCGACCTAACGATCAGTGAGCGCAGTGATCTCCATAACGACGACAAGGAGCGTATCTGCGCCCGCGCCGCGGCGCTCGTGGAGCCCGAGAGCTTTGTGTACATCGATTCGGGTTCGACAACGCTCAGACTCATCGAGCATCTTCCGCATCTCGAATCGGTCACCTATGTGACTGATTCCGTGCTCCATGCTCAGCATCTCGCTGTGCGCGGCATGCGCACCGTGGTGCTGGGCGGCGAGCTTAAACCCGAGACCGAGGCGCTCGTTGGCCCCGATGCTCTGGCAACCCTAGACCGCTACAACTTTAACTGCGGCTTTTGGGGTTCTAACGGCATTGCCGCCGAGCAGGGCTTTACGACGCCCGATATCGAGGAGGCACAAGTAAAGCGTATCTCGATGCGCCATACGGCCAGGCGCTTCGTAATCTCGGACGCCAGTAAATTTGGCATGGTGGCGCCCGTCAAGTTCGCGGACTTCCGTGACGCAACGATTATTACCGCAGGCGATGTCCCTGCCAAGTACCGGGCAATGGACAACGTCATCACGGTCTAACAGCAGGGGACGGGCTAAGGCCAAAACCATTTAGTTTTCTCAATAGAAAAGCGGCAACGTCCATCACGGGCGTTGCAGCTTTTGTTGTCTACCGGTTTGTCTAAGTCTGTAACAACTAGACCGTTAAAAGTGGGCCAGGTGTTACAGATTGAGATACTTCCGAACCGCGCCGTCCCTTTGTCTCAATCTGTAACATCTGAGCTTGATTTTGCCGAGTTACTGTTACAGATTGAGATTTTCCCTTAAGGGGGATTCGAATGTCTCGATCTGTAACAGATAGGCCGGAAAATGAGCTCTAACTGTTACAGATCGAGACGTTTTGGGACCGCGGCTGAGCCATTGCGACAAAGCCACCACAAAGGTGCCTGTCCCTTTTTGGCAGGTTTTAGGGCTCCCAGGGGCAGGGGGCTTCGATGTGGATGTGCTCGCCGGTTACGGGATGCGTGAAGGACACGCTGTGGGCGTGAAGCATGAGGCCACAAGGACGCGGCGTGCCGTACAGGTCGTCGCCGACCAGGGGATGGCGCTCGCTTGCCAGGTGCACGCGGATCTGGTGCTTGCGGCCGGTGAGTAGCTCGACATCGATATACGAACGCGCGGGCAGGCCTCGGCGGCTCTTAAGGCGCTTGAGCACCTTCACGCGCGTCTGTGACGGCTTGCCGCTGGCGCCGACACGCATCTTGCGGCTATCGTGGCGGTCGCGGGCGATGGGCTTGTCGATGAGCTTCTCGTTCCAGTCGATCTTGCCCTCGGCCAGCGCCAGATAGTGCTTTTCGAAGGCGTGGTCGATCACCATCTGGTCAAAGGCGGGCTGCGTCTGTTTGTCGAGCGAAAACAACACCACGCCGGTGGTGTTGCGGTCCAGGCGGTTGAGCGGCTGCATGTCAGTCGCGGCAAAGCCGTCACCCATCGCCAGCAACAGATCGCTGGCGTAGTCGGTGAGCGTGCGCTCGCCGGTGCCGTCGCCGTGGACGATCATGCCGGCGGGCTTGTCGATGGCCATGAGCCAGGCGTCGCAGTAAAGGACTTGAGGTTCTTCGTTCACGTGTAAGCCTTTCGGTTAGCTAATTCCCACAAACATGCAGCCCGAGGTGGCGCCGCGCAGGCGGGCGGCGGGCTTGCGGCCGGCTTGCGCGGCCTCGACGGCACGACGGACGCGGGCGACGGCACGGCCCACCTCATCTGTCTCGAGCAGCGTTCCGTCTACCATGAGACGACGCACGCCGGCATCGAGCAGCTGAGGAACCTGCGGCGTGAGGTCGATGGGGTAGGCGTCGTACAAGCGAGAGCGGCCATGGATGTCGGTGCGTACGGGCATGACCTTGCCGTCGATATTCTTGAGCGACAGCTTGCGGGCGCGCAGGCGGCAGTTAGCGCAATCGTGGATGCAGCCGTTGGCCACCTGCAGGATGCAGTGCTCGCTCGTCATAACGCGCGGGCGGCCGAACACAGTGATGCCCAGGGCTGCGGGCGCGGCGGTGCCAAGCGAGACGATCTCGTCGAGCGTGATCTCGGGCGAGAGCCAAAACGCACCGGCTCCGCGCTCGGCAAGCGCCTCCATGCAGGGCGTGTTATGCACCGGCAGGCAAGAGCGAATCTCGGCCGTGGCGCCGGCATGAGCGGCTACGGCGAGCTCGGAGATATTACCGACGGCGACGGTGGCTCCGGCATTGATCCAAGGATCGACGCGCTCGTGGTCGACGGCGCGGCAGACCTCGTCGAGTACGGGCACGATACCCTGCTCAAATGCATCGGCAGGGGAGAGTCCGACAGCCTCGAGCGCGTCGGTGGTCATATAGATGCGCGTTGCACCCTCCGCGCGGGCTGCCTCGGCGGCCTCGAGCGAGGTGACGGTGGCGCAGATCTGCGGCTCATCGCGGTAGTGCTCGGGCGCGGGGCGGGAATCACTGGTTACAATCGCCGGCAGCTCGAGCTTTTTCGCGCGCTCCTCGTACGGTGCCAGAATGGCCTCTTCCAGCGCCTTACAAGCGGCGGCGCGCACCTTGTGCACGGCGGAGAAGCCCATGCCGCAGCCCTCATCGAGCGCCACATCAAAGCTCGCGGCCTCAAAGGGAGAGGAGCCCATGCGCCCGACGTGCTCAACCAGATCGGATGCCTCGACGGCGCGGGTCTTGGCGGCCTCGACGGTGAAGCCCGTGGCGGTGGCGGTGAGCGCGGGGTCGTCGCAGCAGGTGAGTGTGACGGTAAACGGCTCGCCCAGACGGGCTACGACGGTAACATCCACGGCGCGGCGGCGCAGCACATCGCGCTTGAGAGCAGCCCCGGCGGCATCGATGGCGCGCTGACTGCGAATCACGCGGACGCGGCAGCCCTCGGGCATGCTGCGGGGCACGCGGCACTCAATGATGTCACCGGCGGCGGCATCATCGGCGGCAATGGTGGTCAGGAACTGGTCAAACTCGTTATCGTGGCGAAGCTCCAGCAGGTCGCCTTTGCCCACGGGCTCAAACAGCTCAATGCGGGCGATGGCGGCGCGGCGACGGCGGTCGTCGGGCTTGAGGCCGCGCACATCGCGGTTGGCCGGGCGGCTGCCCAGCACCGTGCCCACGATCTGGCCGCGGTTGTTGGAACGCTCATAGCTCCTGTCTCTTATACACATCTCCGAGCCCACGAGACTACGCTGCATCTC
>URGY01000033.1 GCA_900547505.1 uncultured Collinsella sp. | reverse complement strand
TGAGCTGGGCCTATGCCGGAATCTCTCCCACAGAAACCACCGAAGAGCCACTTTTGTACGCGACCGACGATTGAACGTCAGATTGCCGCTTAGGGGCGTTTGCGGCGTCGACCGGTCCGCCGTTCGTTAGAACGGCGGAACCAACCCTACATGACCATAACGTAGCGCGATCCCACGTAGTACTGCTTACCCATCAGGACCGGCTCGCCATTGGGGCCCGTGAAGCCGGCACGCAGGTTGAGCAGCGGATCGTGCGGAGCAATGCCCAGCTCGGCCGCCTGCTCGGTATTGGCACGAACGGCCTCGACCGTGCGGTAGCCAACCGAGACAATCGGCGTTCCGCCAACACGCTCGACCTCGGCAAAAATCGACTTGTCTTCAAGATCGGCCGTCAACAGCTCACGGTAGGCGTCAAACGGCACAAAGATGTTCTCCTCAAAGATGGGCTCGCCGTCGGCTGTACGCACGCGCTTAATATGCAGCAGCAGCGCGTCCTTCTGCAGGCCAAAGAACTCCATCTCGTTTTGACGTGCCGGCACAATCTGGCGATCGACCACATGTGCGCCCGCCTTCATGCCATTATCGGCACACAGCGCGGTAAACGTCTGCAGCGTCGAGGCGTGGAACTGGCGGTTGATGTGCGGCGTGGAGACAAAGGTGCCACGGCCCTGCTGCTTAACCAGGTAGCCATCGGAGCACAGCTCCTCGACGGCGCGGCGCACCGTAATGCGGCTCACGTCGTACTGCTCGGCTAGCTCAAGCTCGGACGGAATACGCTCCTTGGGTGCATAAACACCTTTCTCGATCGCATCCTTGATTTCGTCGTAAATCTGCTGGTAAAGCGGTGCATTTTTAGGTGCAGGCATATCTAATCACTCTTATCGAAATATCGAAATAACTAATACGTATATAACGTCTAGTTTCATATTACCTCATAATGATAAAACGATACACCCTCCCTACCAAAAAGCGACAGCTTCATTTTGGTAGGTTTTATCTGGGCAAACGAGAGCCTCTCGAAAGCAACGGGGCTTTCGGGGGGCTCGTTCGGATGGGTTGCGCAGGACCGGCAAAATGCCAATACCCTACTTGCCGTCGTCCTGCTGCAGGCTGTCCTGTTCGCTGAGGCGCGCCTGCCTGCTGGCCATGCGTGCGGGCTTGTCGGGATCGGGAACGGCCGTGGGCATGGGCTCGTCGACATGACCACCCCACCAGCCGCCCACAAAGTTGAGCGTGTGGAACACGTTGATCACGGCGCCGGGATCAACGTCGCACACCAGCTTGATAATGTCCTGACTCTCGTAGGTCGAGACAACGGTGTTCAGCAGGTGCATCTTTTCGCGGCTATATCCGCCGACGACCTCGGCGCAGCTAATGCCGTGCTGAAAATGGTTTACGTAGGCAGTCATGACCTCGTCTGCCTTACGCGTCGTGATCTGCAGCGTCACGCGATCGTAGCGACGATAGAAACTGTCGATAGTCTTGGTCGAAATAAACTGGAACACAATGGAATACGCCGCCTTGTCCCAACCAAACATAAAGCCAAAGATCGCCAGGATAAAGCAGTTGAAACCAAAGATGACGCCCCAGATGGTCTTGCCCGTGTGGTTGGAAACCCACAGCGCGATAAAGTCGGTGCCGCCGGTGGATGCGCCGGATTTAAGCGCGATGGCAGCGCCCAGACCCGAGACCACGCCGCCAAAAATGATGAGCATGATCTTGTCGCCCAAAAACGGGGCGAAGTGAAAGATGTTGAGAAAGAGCGATGAGAGCACAACCTGCATCATCGAGAAGATGACGAAGCGCTTGCTAATGCCGCTCCAACATAGGAGTGCCACGGGGATGTTGAGCGCGAGCATACCGAGCGAGATGTCGATGTGAATGCCGCCGAGCGAGGTAACGCGATCGAGCAGGACCGCGACGCCGGTGAGACCGCTCGGAAGCAGGTCGGCGGGCCGAATGAACGCCTGGATCAGAAATGTCTGGAGAACAGCGGAAATGGTGACCGCCACGGCAGTAATGGCGCGGCGGACGATGGTGAGGCGGCCGAGCACGAGCACGCGGTCCGTGAGCTGTTCGATGGCGTTCGCCACGTAGGCTCCTTTCGAAGGCAGATATAGTTGTGGGACATGTCGGCGATTGTAGCATGGCGCGTGCGAGGGCGTTTCAATTCACCCTCTCTCGACAACCAAAGCGGGACCAGCAACTCCACGACCAAAGGCCCAAATTACAAGTGAGTAGACTTTACGCGACCTGCAGAGCACACCCAAAACCGCCACCCCTGTGACCTGCTGTTTTACTAGAGCAGATGCGCTTTGTGCTCGTCCTGCACCAAAAAGTCTACTCACTTAGTCCGAATCGAAGCCAAACGGATCCAAATAGATGACAAATTAAGCCAATCCGCAGCAAAAGACACGTGAACCCGTGCTTCTTGCGGTGAATCGACACTACAAAGCGGCCAAAATGTCGATCAGATTATCGATAACGGCATCGGCTCGCGATTGATCGAGGTTGACACCCTCGTGCGGACGCAGCGCCAGGACACGGGCGCCGGAGCGCTTACCGGCCTCGATGCCCAAAGGCGAGTCCTCGATAACCAGGCACTCGGTAGGCTCCACCCCCAGCGCCTCCATGGCACGCAGGTAGATCTCGGGATCGGGCTTAAACGCACTGCACTCGTGACCGCTGATGGTGAAATCCAGCACATCGGCAATGTCAGCGATCTCCACCAGCTCGTCAATGAGCTCGCGATAGGACGAGCTTGCGATGGCGCACTTCACGCCGCGCTCGTGCAGCTTGCGCATCACCGGCTCCGTCTGCTCGTTGAGCAGCTCGGCATACGGAACGGGGTGGTCCGGGCTGTAGACCTGCTTGTACTCCACGCGTAGGCGCTCGCGCAGCTCAACATCGTCGGGCACCAGCGCCTCCCAAATGGCCGGCTCGTTAGACCCCGAAAGATCGGGAATCTCGTCAAAGTGGAACCCCTTCTCTTCCATAAACGCCACGCGGCGGCGGTTGTAGAACCACTCGGTATCGACCAGCACTCCGTCCATGTCAAACAGCACTGCCTTGATCATACGCATCTCCTCCCACCTGCCAAAAAGGGACAGGTTTATTTTGGTAGGTTTTATCTGGGGTTTTATGACGCGACGGACACGCCCCCAAAGCAAAAAGGGGACGGGGCGCAAACCCCATCCCCTCTCAATCAACCCGTAAGGTCTACTTACTTGTGATTAGTAGGAAAGCTTCCACATGTAGCGACGCATGGTCAGCGGGTGCTGACGGGCCTCGGCGATCTGGTTGCCGTACTCGCGCATAACGGCGAGGTGCAGCAGCGGGTTGAAGTAGGTGACGACGCTCGCGGGCACGGCGTCGGCCAGGCCGTAGTCCTTGGAGTCGATCAGAGCGACCTTGGCGCCCATGCGCTCAAGGAAGGTGAGGGCGCGGGCGTCCATCGGACGGGTGGCGCCATCGGACATGAAGAAGACGTAGGGCTTACCCTCGGTGGAAACCTCGAACGGGCCGTGGAAGTACTCGCCGGTGTTGTAGGCAGCGGCGTCGATCCACTGCATCTCGGTAAACAGGAAGGCGGCGTGAGAATAAGCCATCTTCTCGGAGGCACCGGAAGCCATGAAGTAGATCATCTTGTCGTCCTTGAAGTCCTCGGCGAACTTCTTGGCGAGCTTCTTGCAGTGCTGAGCGGCGTTCTCGCAGAGCTCGAAGACGTTGGTGAGGCCGGTGATCATGTCCTCGTAGTGGTCATAGCCCTCGGTCTGCTGAAGGATCTCGACAGCAAGAGCGATGGCGTAGCCGGGCTTCTCGCACTTGGCAGCGAAGTTGGCGTGGAAGCCGTGAACGATGACGTAGTCAGCGTCGACGGTCAGAGCGGAGCCAGCCTTGTTGGTGAGGGAGACGACCGGGCAGTTGTGCTTCTTGGCGGTCTTGTTGGCCTCGACGGTCTCGGGCGTGGAGCCACCGAGGGAGCAGGTGATCACGAAGGTGTGCTCGTTGACCCAGGAAGGCGTGTCGTAGTTGAACTCGTTAGCGGTGAAGATCTGAACGTTCAGCTTGTCCGTGTTGTTGGCCAGGAAGTACTTGGCGGGGTAAAGGTCGGACATGGAAGCACCGCAGCCGACGAAGGCGACGCTGTGGATCTCGTGGTTGGACAGGACGTCAGCGACGATCTGCTTAGGGAGGTTAAGGTCGATCTCGTACATCTGACACATTCCTTTCGATTTTTGCGGCGCCACATTGCCGGGCGCTCGCAGGGTTACCGTGATTTGGACCGAGTCGCCGGCCCGTTGAGGATGTGTCAAAGGAACTGTCCCTTTGACACATTTAGGGATGGGAGCCTGCCTGGGGTATGGGATGTCAGGCAGGCCCCCGGGGGAAAGCGGTTAGGCGCTTGGTCGCGACTAGGCCAGGATGCCGGCCGCGGAGAGGGCGATGCCGCCCACGATGGCGATCACGAGAAGCCAACCGGTGTTGACGTTCTTCTTGATGAGCCAGTACATAAGGCCGGTGAGGCCGAGGGAGATCATCTGGGGCATCATGCCGTCCAGGATGTCCTGGATCACGACGGTGCCGTCAGCGAACTGCAGCGGGGTGGTGGCGCCGATCAGCGTAGCGATCATGCCGCCCACGGACATAAGACCCACGATGCCGCAGACATACATGAGCTTCTCCATGAGGTCGCCGCCCTGAAGCTTGCTCAGGTACTCGTGGCCGCCCTGATAGCCCATCTTGGCTGCGAACCAAGTGATCAGCACAGAGGGGACGATGGAGATGAGCATGGCCAGAATCGGGCCCATGATGGAGCCCTGCTGAGCCAGCTGGACGCCCAGACCAAAGGCGATAACGCGGATGGTGCCCTGGAAGAAGGAGTCACCGATGCCGGAAAGCGGACCCATGAGGGAGGTCTTGACCGCGTTGATCGAATCGGGATCGAAGTTCTCGGGATCCTTGGCGTACTCCTCCTCCATGGAGGCGGAGAGGCCCAGGATGAAAGCGCTCGTCTGCGGGGTGCAGTTGTAGAACGCCATGTGACGGTGGTAAGCCTCTTTCTTAGCAGCGAGCTGCTTGGGGTCGGACTCGTCCGGATAGAGGCGATCGAGCGTGGGAACCATGCCGTAGAGGAAGCCCATGTTCATCTGACGCTCGTAGTTCCAAGAGGCCTGGATGGCCCAGGAGCGCCAGAAGAACTGGCTGACCTTCTTGTTCAGGGACACGTCCTTGGTTGCGGTTGCCATAGTGTGTTCCTCCTTAGTCTTCGTCGTCTTCGAGCGGATCGTAGTCGGAATCGACACCGGCAGCTGCATGGGAACCGTTGAACTTGAAGCCCATGAAGACGACAGCCAGGCACACACCGATCAGAGCGACCGCGATGACGGACAGGTTGAGGTAAGCGGCGAGCAGGAAACCGATGAACAGGAACGGAGTCATACCCTTCTTGATCATCATGGTGAGCAGCAGGGCCAAGCCGTAGGCGGTCATGATCTTGGTCGAAACGTTAAGACCGGTGGACAGCCACTCGGGAACCATGTTGACGATGGCCTGAACCAGGTCGGTGCCAACAAAGACGGCGAGGAAGATCGGCAGGAAGTACATGACGGCGTACAGACCGGAGCCGGCGCAGATGTGCATACGGTAAGCGGTCTTGAACTTTCCGTTATCGATCGCGCTATCTGCCACATGGGTGAGGGCGGCGATGATGGAACGGAACACGATGCCGAGGAGCTGACCCAGGACGGCGACCGGGATGGCGATCGTCATGGCGGTCTCGGCGGAAGCATCGGTCAGGCACGCAAAGGCAGCGGCCACGATGCCGCCCAGGACCATATCGGGCGGAACGGCGGCGCCGACCTGCACCAGGCCCATGGACACGAGCTCGACGGCGGCACCGACGGCAAGGCCGGTGGGCACATCGCCCAGCAGCAGACCGACGAGCGTAGCGCCAACGAGGGGCTGCTCGAAGTTAAGACGACCGAGCAGGCGGGAGTCCCACATGCAGAACACGCCGACGAGGCCGACGAGCACCGCACTGATGAACGTATTCATACCCTTCTCCTTTCAGTCAGGCAAAAGCCTGGTTGATTACAGCTTGGCGTCGATGTCGACGCTCTGATACGTAGGGGTCTGCTGGACGTAGAGCTTAATGCCCATGTCGAGCAGCTGGTTGACGTCGGCCTTCTGGGTGGCGTCGAGGAAGACGGAGCTGTCCTTACCGCCGACCTGATCGGCACCGTCGTGGTTGGCGGTGGCGCCCAGGTTGATGGCGTCGAGCTTGTAGCCCTGGCAGAACTGCAGCATCTCGGCAGTGTTGCCAAAGACGAACATGACGCGCTCGCCGAGGGTGTTGAGCTTATCCATCTTGGCGAGGGCACGCTCGACGGTGAAGACGTTCAGGCGCACGCCCTGGGGCTTGGCCAGCTTAAGAGCGCCCTTCTTGATGTCATCGTTGGCGGCAGCGTTGTCGACGACGATGATGCGCTCGGCCTGAACCTTGGTGGTCCAGGTAAAGACGACCTGGCCGTGCAGCAGACGGTAGTCAAGACGTGCGAGGACGATCTTGGCGGGACCGGAGCTGTGACGGGACGCCTTGGCCTTCTTGGCGGGAGCCGCGGCGGCCTCGACCGGTGCGTTGGGGTTGGTCAGACCGGTGCGGGCCTCATTGATGAGGGCCGCGAGCTCGGCGCCCTCGACGGGGACGGGGCTCATAGCGAGCGTGAGCGCCAGCGGGATGTTGAAACCGCTGACAACCGTGAACTTCGTGCCGTTCTTGGAAAGCTCGACCATGTTGTTGTTGACCGAGCTGCCGAGCATATCGGTCAGCACATAGACGGTGTCGTCCGCGTTGAACGTGGCGATCATGGCGTCCACCTTATTGGTGATGGGCTCCTTGTCGTCACGAGCAAGCGACACGACGTGGACGTTCGACACGTCGCCGAGAACCATCTCGAGCGTGTCTTTGGCGCCTGCGGCCAGGCCGCCATGAGATGCGAGAATGATCTGATTCATCTTGCCTCCTCCTTTTCGTTATGGTCATTATAACGTCTTATACGTTGCTTATATTGCTAATTAGTATAAAGACCGTTCGCGGGTGAAAATCGACCGTTGACGGGTTTAACGTACTTGAAACGTTGGGGCTGGGTAGGCCGGCGCTGGCTGGATAACCCCAGGTCGGACGCCGCGCTCAATCCCCTATCGCACGAAGTACCAGGGGCTTTCCTGCACGGTGGGCTCCAGCGCGATGCCGGTGCGCTCGCGGAACAGATCCATGTCCTGCGATTTCTCCGTCCACCACGCGTTGGGCTTAAAGGTCATGCTCTCAACGATATGGCCGACAAAGGCGCTGTTGCGCAGCTTGGAGAAATCGGTGTTCATAATCAGGATGGACGCGAGCACCAGCACGATGCCCAGGACCTTGATCGCGCCAGCGGGCTCGGCGTAGATGCCAATACCGACCAGAACGGTCGCCACGGTTTCGAACGAAGCCACGACCGGCACCTTCGATGTCTCAAGATCCATCGAAAGGCCCTGCATATAGAAGATGTACGCAAGAGCCGTCGGAATAAAGCCAAAGCCTGCGAACAGCAGAATGAGCTGCGGGGACATTGCCGCGGCTACATCGGACCACGGAGCCGAAAGCACCGCCATAAAGCATCCGCCAAAGACAAAGCCCCAAAACGTCACCGCCAGCGGATGCAGCGTCTTGGTGGCCATACGGCTAAACACAGCCAGCAGTGCACCGCAAAGTCCGGCGATCACACCCGACGCGACGCCCCAAGCCGAGAAATGGAAACCAGACAGGTCGCCGCTCGTCACCGCGAGCACGCAACCCACAATGTTAAAGACGATGGCGACGAGCTTGTTGGGGGTCACGTCCTCGCGATAAAGCACGCGGCCAAGCGCGACGCCAAACACCGGCGAGGTGTAGAGCAGCACCGAGGCCGTGGACATGCCCACCTCGCCCATGCACTCGTAATAGCAGGTGTTGGCGACGGCTAAACCGACGATACCGACAAGCGCGCAGGGAACAAGCTCTTTAGGACTTGCCTTGAACAGAGCCAGGGGACCCGAGGCTTTTCCCTCACGAGCACCTCCCTGGCAACCCATAAATGCCAAGACCGGAGCCATTAAGACGGCACCCGACAACAGGCGAAAGGCCGCCATACTCTGAGACGAAACACCCAGGGCCGATATTCCGTTAACAAAGATTCCGATGGTGCCCCACATAAGCGCGGCGATCAGCACCAGCGCATAGCCCAGATTGCTTTTCTTCAACGCAGCCTCCTCGGTATCGTTTCCAATATGTTTCGTACTACGTTATAGTCGTTATATACATTTTTCAAGACACAAATCGGTGAGCGGAAAAGTGATCCGTTTTCCTCCGTCCCCAGCGGATTACTTGGCGGTTGCGGTGAAATAGTTCCTAAATAGAGGCTTCAAGCCCCCAAACAGGAACTATTCCACCGCAACTTATGAGGGCATCGAGCTGTTAGGCCGCTCTATCCCCTAGTAGTCCAGCTTCCACATGTAGCGGCGCGTCATGTAGTCCTTGTGGGTGACGGCAGAGAGTGCGCGCATGTAGACGTTGTTGAGGATCGGGGCAAAGATCAGGTGGTTGAAGTACTCGCTCACGCTGTCCTTGATGTCGTTGAGGCCGAGCTCCTTGGCGTCGAGCTGATAGACGCGCTCGCCACCGTACTGGTTGACGAAGCGGATGCCGCGCTCGTCGTTGCAGCGGCTGCGGCCGACGCTGATGAGCTGGAACAGCGAGGTGCGCTTGTCCAGGATCTCGAAGGGGCCGTGGAAGAAGTCGCAGGTGTTGATGGTGCATGAGTCGATCTGCAGCATCTCCTGCACGTTGCAGATGCTAAAGACGTAGGCGGCACCAAAGAGCGGACCCTGAGCCATGACGTTGATGCAGGGCTTGTCGGCGTTCTGCTCGGCCCACTTGGCAGCAAGCGGACGGGTGTACTCGACGGCCTTGCGATAGATGGGGTCGACCAAGTCGAACGCGGCCATAGCGGTCTCGTACTCGGCATAGCCCTCGGTCTGCTGCGTAAGCTCCATGGCGATCATGGTCACGACGGCGGAGTTGGTGCGGCCCATGCAGGACTCGTCGACGGCCAGGCTGTCGTACCGGATCTTGTAGTCGCAGACCTCGGTGAGGCCGGACTCGTCAACATAAATGGCGATGGTGCTGGCGCCGTGGTCCTTGGCGACCTGGGCGGCGACGATGGTCTCCTTGGTGCCGCGCATGGACACGACGACGGCCAGAGTGTTCTCGTTGACGTAGGCCGGGGTGGCGTGCACGAACTCGTTGCTGGTGTAGCTGGAGCTCACGACCTGCGTGGCCTCGTGCTCCATAAAGTACTGGGCAGGATAGTTGCCGCCGTTGGATCCGCCAGCGCCAATCCACACGACGCGCTTGATGCCGCCCTTGTCTGCCTTGTCAGCCAAAACCTGGGAGACGACATCCTTAACCTGTTCCTGAGTAGTCATCGTGCATCAGCCTTTCTTCTCGTTTGATGCTCTCGATGGCATACAAGTTACATACATGTTTTGGTTATGTCGACTAGTTGTATGCTATATTTGTCTTAGAAATTTTGCTGATGCGGTTTTCGATAACTTGCTACCAGCGGTTTTGTTGTTGTATTGAATACATGCTTGATTAGATACGCATACAGGTTAGATACAGGTTGATCGCATGAACGCTTCATCTAAAAATAGACTGACCCAATACGAGCGCTTGGCGGGCATGCTGCGCGACCGCATCGCCTCCGGCACCTATGCACGCGGAGACAAGCTGCCGTCCGAGATGGAACTCATGGACGAATCGGGGCTGTCGCGCAGCACCGTACGCCACGCCCTTAAGGTGCTCGTTGATGAGGGCCTGGTGCGCACCGAGCGCGGGCGTGGCGCCTTTGTGGCCGACACGCCGGCGCTCCACGAGAACAACCTGGTGTTTTCGAGCTACACGACACAGGTCCAGGGTCAGGGTATGAAGCCCACCACGCGCACGGCGGACTCGGGCTTTGCCAAGGCCGCGGGCAATGCGGCCAAGTTCTTCGATGTCGCCGTGGGCAGCAAGCTCGTCAAACTTGTCCGCCTGCGTTATCTGGACGATGCGCCGCTGTGCCTGGAGACCACCTATCTACCACCGAGCTTTGAAGCACTCATCGATCGCGATATCAACGGTTCGCTCTACGCCACGCTGCGCCAAGAATTCCATCGCGCGCCGGCACAGGGACATAAGACCTTTGAGGTGTGCTATGCCTCGCAAAACGAGGCGTTTTTGCTCAACGTCGAGCGCGGGCAGGCGCTGATCCTGATCACCGACTACGTCTACGACACCGACGGCCGACCGCTCCATGTCTCTAAGCGCATCCAGCGCACCGACCGTGCCAAATACACCGAGCCCATCGGCTAACCTGCCAAAATAAACCTGTCCCTAAATGGTAGGTTTGGGGAGGTCGGGGAACCAGGTTGGCTTAGGTTGGTTGGGCGTGCGCTCGGCCAGGACCAGCTCCATCCAGCACATGTCGTACCAGCGGCCGAACTTTTGGGCGCAGCGGTCGAAGGCACCCACCAGGCGATACCCCATATGGGCATGGAAGTCTTGGCTGTTGTGCGTCAGATACTCGTCGTCCCTGTCGTGCGGCACGGCGATGAGGGCGCACATGTTGGTGATGCCCATCGCAATCAGGCACTGCTTGAGCGCATCGTGCAGCTTGCGGCCCAGCCCGCCGTGGCGCACGTCGCGCGCCAGGTAGATCGACGTCTCGACCGACCAGTCGTATGCCTCGCGGCTGTTGAGCGGGCTCACATAGGCATAGCCTACCGGACGCCCTTCCAGCTCCATCACCAAATACGGATAGCGCTTGAGCGTACGCTCGATGCGCCCGGCGAACTCCTCAACGCTCGGCACCTCGTATTCGCAGGTAATCGCCGTCTGGCGCACATACGGCTCATAGATGGCAAGCAACGCCGGCGCGTCTTCGGGCGTCGCCAGGCGAATCGTCGGCTCGGACATCTCGGTCATACAACCCTTCTCCCCCAAAAGCAAAGGCCACCCTGCGCCAAACCCGGCGCAAGGCGGCCCCTCGTCATTACATCAGGCTACAGGACAGCCGCCAACGCGTCGATGTCCTCCTGCGTCGTGGCCCAGCTGGTGCAAAAGCGCACCACCGTGTGGGTCTCGTCGTACTTTTCCCAGTACTCGATCGAGGCATGCTCGCGAATGCGGGCCATGTCCTCGTTGGGCAGAATCACAAACTGCTGGTTTGTGGGCGTCTCCAAGAAGAACTGGTAGCCGCGCTCGTGCAGCACACGGCGTAGCGCCTGGGCCGTCTCAATCGCCTGTCGACCAATCTCAAAATACAGGCCATCGGTAAAGAGCGCCTCAAACTGGACGCCCGTCAGGCGGCCCTTGGCCAACAGCGCACCGTGCTGCTTAATGCGCGGAATGGGATGCGCCGGAGCGTGCATGCCGCAAAACACCACGGCCTCGCCGCAGAGCGCGCCGCACTTGGTGCCGCCGATGTAGAACACGTCGCACAGCTGCGCCAGCTCGGGCAGGGTAATGTCGCACTCATCGGCCGCCAGTGCATAGGCCAGGCGGGCGCCATCCACAAACAGCGGAATCTCGCGCTTCTGGCACACCGCGTGAATCGCCGCGAGCTCGGCCTTGGAGTACAGCGTGCCGTACTCAGTCGATAGGCTCACGTACACGGCGCCCGGGAACACCGTGTGCTCGTAGCTCTCGTTTTCGTAGAACACCTGGATATAGTTCTCGAGGTCCTCGGCGTGCATCTTGCCCTCGTAGCCGGGGATGGTGAGCACCTTGTGGCCGCCAAACTCGATGGCGCCCGCCTCGTGGCAGGCAACATGACCGGTCTCGGCGGCAACAACGCCCTGGTAGGGCGCGAGCAGCATATCAATCACCGTCGCGTTGGCCTGCGTGCCGCCCACCAGAAAAAACACGTCGGCATCGGGGGCCTGGCAGGCCTCGCGGATAAGCTGCTTGGCGCATTCGGTATGCGCATCGGTACCGTAGCCGGGCTGCGGCTCCATGTTGGTATCGACGAGCGCCTGCAGCACTGCCGGATGTGCGCCGTGGGAATAGTCGTTGTTAAACGCGAGCATGGCAATCCTCTCTTACCGGGTATCGGCCAGATGATTCAAACGGGGCTATTGTACGCCGTGCGGATAGGCAATGTGCGCGGCAAGGCACTCAAGCGCCAGCACCAGGGCAAAGCCGCAGCTCACGTCACTCAAAAAGTGCGCCCCGATCACGATACGGCCAAAGGCGACGAGCGCCGCGACCACAGCCGCCGTCCAAAAGACCACGCGGCGGCGCGACGGTTTTTCCTTAAAGGCCGCCGTGGGAAGCCCGGCGAGCATAAGGCCGATCGCCGCGTGCGCCGTGTGCCCACTCGCAAACGACTTAAAGCCGTCCTTGATTACACCGGTGGCGATATAAGTCCACTTGTCGGGGTTGCCGATCACCCACCACGGCTGAAACTCGAGACCCTGCGTCACCTCGATCACGCGCATGCGAGGGCGCGACCACAGCGGTTTGACAATCACGTTGAGAATAATGGCCTGAGCGACCCACACGACAAGCACCATCAACGCCCAGCGCGTGAGCTCGTCGGGCTCGGTCGTGCGCGTGAGGCGATAGACGATAAGGTTGGCGACGATGGCCAGCACAAACGTCAGCACCAACTGAGCCGCGATGAGTTTGCCGCCAACCCGCAGGGACGAAACGATCTCGTAGCCGGCCAGGCCAATGTTGACGAGGATGCCGAGCACGGCGAGCCATTTGCTCCCCCTGGAGTCGGGACGCACCGCGCGCACGAGCATAACGCCCGCGATGCTCGCCGTCAGCTCAAACGGCAGCTCGCCGGCGGCCTCGATAAAGCGACCGTACATGCTGCCGATATTGAACAGCGCGCTCGAGATCTGATAATCGAAGAAACTGCCCACGCCCAGACAAAGACACAGGACAACCGCGATAATGGCGACATCTTTCTTGTAGATGTATCCGAACATGCTTTCCTTCCGATGGAGCTGGAATCAACCTGCAACGTGGCGGGACAAAGACGACTTCATCCCGCCACGCCCCCTACTTGTTAGTCGTCGTCGCTAGCACCCAACTGCTGCAGCAGCATGAGTGCCGCCGCCACCGGGCCGGTGCCGTCGTTGGCGTCGAGGCCGCGACCCAGGCCGCTGCCCGCACCGGCGCCCGCCTTGTAAGGCACCGACAGTTTGCGGCTCTTGGGGAAGTTCACCGCGCCATAGCTGTCTCTTATACACATCTCCGAGCCCACGAGACTACGCTGCATCTCG
>URGY01000032.1 GCA_900547505.1 uncultured Collinsella sp. | reverse complement strand
ATCTACACAAGGCTATTCGTCGGCAGCGTCAGATGTGTATAAGAGACAGATGACATGCTCGGCAGCGGCGTCATTGCCAAAAATGCCCATGTATGCAGAGCGTGCGGCACCGCATTTCTTGGCATAAACGGCGAAGTTCACCGCATTGCCGCCGGGATACATGGTGTGGATATGCTCGTAGCGATCGACGACGTTGTCGCCAAATCCGAGAGCGTTAACGTTAAATGCCATGGCCATGGCCTTTGCCCCTTCTAGTACTCGACAACACCCATATAGCGGCGGAAATCGGGATCGTGATCAAACACCTTGCCGCGTGCGGCGCGCAGCTCGCAGTTCATGGCGTAGAACAGCACCGGGTCCAGATAGGCACGGACGCTCGCCGGCACGGCTTCCATACCGTACTCCTTGGCATCAAGCACCATCAGCGTATCGGTATGCGTCTTAAGGAACGCCAGGGCGCGCTCGTCCATAGCACGGCACTCGCTGGAGCCCATCTGCAGGAAGTAAAAAACGCCATCCTGAGTAGCCTCGAAGGGGCCGTGGAAGTACTCGGCAGAGTGGATGTAGCTGCAGTGCTGCCACTGCATCTCCATAAGAGAGCAGATAGCGAAACCGTAGGTCTGGCTAAAGTTGGGACCGCTGCCCAGAATGTAGAAGAACTCGTGCTCCTGGCAAAGCTTGGCAAAACGATCGCCCAGCTCGGCATTTACCTTCTCGCGTGCCGGAGGAAGAATCTTATCCATCTCAGCAATACCGGCATACATATCGGCAAGATCGGCGTAGCCCTCCTGCTGATCGAGCAGCTCGGCCGCAAGCGACAGCGAAATGCCAGCGGGGACCTCGGCCTGCGGCACGCCCTCGCCCCACGGGTAGACCCACGTGGTCCACTTGCCGGAGTCAATCTTGGATCCAGCGTTGTCGGTCTGGGCGATCACCGTAGCGCCGGCAGCAAGGGCAATCTCACAGCCCTCGACGACCTCGGGGGTGTTGCCACTGTGGCTGCAAGCAATGACCAGGGATTTCTCACCCAAGCGGCGCGGGCGCATGATATCAAACTCGCGAGCCGTATAGATATACGAAGTGAAGGTGGTTGCCTCGCGCTGCAGAAGCTCATGAGCCGGGATCAAATCGATCATGGAGCCACCGCAAGCAATCCAGTAGACGCTGTCGAACTTGCCCTTCTCGGCAATTGCCTCTTTGATCAGGTCGTGTGCGTTCATATCCAGTTCCTTTCTTGTTTGGTCCACAATCAATGACGTTGGTTGCGTGGCCGATAGTTGTTTTAGTCAATCAGATATTTCTCGAATGCGGCCATGTTCTTGGCATCTGCCGCCGCCGGGTCATCATAGTAACGACCGTCCGTGATTTCCTGGCCCAGCATGCCGTCGAAACCATGGGCGTTGAGCGTGGCAACGAAGGCGTCCATATCGTGCTTGCCATCGCCCCACACCAGATGGCCATACGGATCACCGTCGATAAAGTGCATCTCGTGAATTGCCCCATCACCAAAGGCGGCAAACCAGTCCTCGAGCGTCTCGCCTGCAACGCCCATCGCGGTTGTATCAACCATGGGCTGTAAGTACGGGCTCGCGACCTCGTCAATCATGCGCTTCGCATCGGAAACCGTCGTCACAAGGTTGCTCTCCTCGGGACGCAGGCTTTCCATCGTAAGCACCAGACCGTGCTCGCCGGCATACTCCGCCAGAATGGACATGTGCTCGCGGCTGCGCTTCCAGGCTTCCTCGCGGTCCTCGTCCCAGTCGCCCCAGCCCGAGTTGACGGACATACGGTCGCACCCAAGTACCTCGGCAAGCTCAATGCCGTGCTTAAAGTACGCCAGGCTGCGCTGTTCATGCAGCGGTTTGCGTGCGCAGTATTGCCAAGGATAGACAACATTCTCGGGGCACAGAGTACGATACCTAAGCCCACGGTCTGCAGCTTTTTTCGCCAGGACCTCAGCCTCAAAGTAGCCCGTATGGTCGAGTGTCACATGCGGCTCCGCACACCACAGCTCAATGGACTCAAAGCCCAAACGCTGCTGCACATCAAGGAAGTAATCGAGCGACCACATGATGTAGTGGATATTCATGCCCGCAATCTGTTCGCGGCGCAGCGTCGGCTTGGATTCAGACATCTTATGCCTCCTTATTTCGATCGAACACGATTTGTCCGTCCGACATCGTCATATCAACCGAAAGATCGCGTGCGTCGCGATAATCGAGGTCGAACACATCCCGATCGAGCACGCAGATATCAGCAAGCTTGCCGACCTCGAGCGTACCCAGCTCGTCTTCGCGCATCAGATCGTACGCGCCCCCGGCAGTCCAAGCGCGCAAGAGCTCGACAAGCGTCAGCGCGTTGGCCTCATTCACGGGCAGTCCATCGTCGAAGTATCCGCCGCACGCACTGTAGATTGACTCGCCCAGGCTCGGAATCAGCAGCGGCAAATCCGTACCACAGCACACCGTGCATCCGGAATCTTCCATGCCGCGGCGATTCCAGCTGTGCAAAAGTCGCGTCTTGCCAATTTGTCGACGCATCATCGACAGGCAATCCTCGCGCCGGTCCAGCGTCAGAATCTGCGGATAGACCTCGCAAATTCCACCTAACTTGCCAAACTTGACAAGATCGGTCGGATCAGAGTTCTCGAGATCGGTAATCGCATGGCGGCGAAGCAACCGTCCATGCTCGTCTCGAGGCAGCGAGGCATAGAGCGCCACGGTGCGACGAACGGCGCCATCGCCCTGGCAATGCAAGGAATATCGGAAGCCGTCAGCATCAATTGCGCGCAGCTCGTTCTCAATCAGATCCCACTCGGGCTCCTCGACAACCGTCTTGCCGGCAGCGCCCGCATCGGCCGTGTCCTCATAGGGGTCAATCATCTCGGCAAGCCCCGCCCATACGCCGCGATCGGTCATACGGTTGAAGCCAGAAAAACGAACGAACGGTCCCCGGAAGCGCTCTCGTGCCTCGCGGGCATATGCCAGATTTGCACCGGCACCCACCGGCTGCGACATCATAGAGACGCGAACCGTCAGCTCACCAGATTCCTCACGGCGAGCCATTTCGTCGGCAAAACCGTAGTAGTCATCAAACGCCATCTCCTTGATGGCGGTAACGCCGCGCTCGTTAAGCATGCTCATGTAGTCCGAATACCCCGCACGTACCTCGGGCAGCGCGAGGAAATCGCTCATCATGCGCCAGATCTTCTCTGCATAGCACGCCTGGGGTGTAAAGCCGTATCGTGCACTGGCGGCAGCATTGAGAACGCAGGTCTCCGCACCCGATGTAAAGCAGACGACAGGGATATCGCCAAAACAATCGTCAAACACAGCTGCCGTATTTGCGTTCTCGGCATCCGATGCCAACGTTTCGGGTAGGCTGTGGCCAAAAGCCGCCGCGCAATCCGGATGATCTTCTTTCCATGCACGCAAGAGCGACACGGCCTCTTTGGCATCAGCGATGCCGGACAGATCAGACCCCAACGTCCGCAGCGCCCAGCCTGTATAGAAGGTATGTACATCGATCAGGCCAGGCATGACGGTACGGTCGCCCAGATCAACTACCTCGTCCGCCTGGGTCAAATACGAAGCTACCTCACACTTGGTGCCAACCGCCTCAATTCGATTGCCACGGACCGCTACGAAACCTTCGAACGGCAGGTCCCCCGTACCGGTAAAGACGCTCTTAGACGTCAGGACCGTTAAACGATCAGACATCACAACCACCTACACCGGAAGCATGCCAGAGATTGCCGTTACGATCAGGCCAAAGACGACCATGAAAATGAAGAACTTCCAAATGGTCTTCCACCATTGGCCAAACGAAATCTTAGCCACGGCAAGGCCGGCGACCGTCATGCCCGCCACGGGACTGATGGTGTTGATGGTCTGATTAGCAAACTGGAGCGCGGTAACGGCAGCTTCGGGATTGAGGCCCATAAGCTCGGTCAGCGGACCCATGACGGGCATGGTGAGCGCCGCAAGTCCAGAACTCGAGGGAACCAGCAAAGAGAGCAGGCCAAGGACGATATACATAAACGTGGTGTAGACGGCAGCGGGTGCACCGGCGAGCGCAGTAGCGAGCGCCTGGAGGATGGTGTCGATGATCATGCCGCCCTCGGCGATGACCAGAATACCGCGAGCGATACCGATAACGATAGCAGCGTACGCAAAATCGGCGAGACCCTTAACGAACTCCTCAGCGATCGTCTGCTGGTCAAGACCGCCCAGGATACCGGCAAGCAAGCCCATGCCAAGGAACACGGCGGAAATCTCATTCATGTACCAGCCCTGGGTAACAAGACCCCAGACGATAATGCCCATACCGCAGGCAAAATCGATAAGTACGAGCTTCTGACGGGTAGTGAACTCTTCCTCGATGGAGGCATCGGTCACGGAAAACTCAACACGCTTGAGCTTGTCGTCCTCGTACGTAATGGACGACTCGGGGTTTTTCTTGACGCGCATAGCGTAGCGCATGGCCCATGCGATACCGACGGCAGTAAAGATGACCCAAGAAACGGCGCGCAGCCACAGCTGAGGATTGCCCTCGATGCCAATGATGCCCTGGGCGATCAAAACATTAAACGGGTCGATGGTCGAAGCACAATATCCCAGGTTAGGACCAAGGAAGCAGATGATAAACGCCGTCATCGAGTCATACCCGATACCCATCATGATGGGAATGAAGATGGCATAGAACGGCAGGGCTTCCTCAGACATGCCAAACGTAGTGCCGCAAATGGACAGCAACGTCATCGTAATGGGAATGATGAGGATGTCCTTGTTCTTGAGCTTTTTAATCACACGGCTCATGCCGGCATTCAAAGCGTTGGTCTTGGTGATGATTGCGAACGATCCGCCAATCAATAAGACGAACGCAACGACGTCGGCTGCCTCCTGGATGCCCTTAGTGGGCGCTTGCAGGACCGCGAAGATATCCTGACCCAGATTGATGGTCTCGCCGGTCTCGGAATCGGTGTAGTTCTTATCGACCTGTTCATAGGTTCCAGCAACGGCGACTTCGCGCTCGCCCGCCGCTGTCGAAATCGTCTTGCGCTGATACTGACCCGAGGGAACGATCCAAGTCAGGACCGCAAAGACAACGATCAGCAAGAACATGATCGTATAGACATGCGGTAATTTGAACTTAAAACGTCTGTTTGTCTTCTTCGCCTTCGTATCTGACATAGATACCTCCAAAGAACTCGAGACTGCATCGCATCTCGCTTCAACGCTTGCATAAGGCAAACGTTCTATGACGTTCTATAGATTACCAGCAGCTTTTCCCGTCATCAAGATAATTTCAAACTGATTGCCGCAACGCGGTTGAACGGTCGCGTTCGCGCCGTGAACGGTATGGAAGCGCCCGGTGAGATGATCCACCGGGCGTTTCCATTCGCAATGTCCTAGATGTCAAAAACGTAGCGAGACCCAACGATCCGCTGACGACCGATGATAAACGGCCGCCGTTGCTCATCGAAAAAGAAGGCTTCCATATAAAACAAGGGTTCGCCAACGGGAACCGCCAGCAACCGAGCGACCTCGGGCGATGCGCACGCGATCTCGAGCGTGCACGGGTCGGTAAACGCGGGCATGCGGCCAGTCTGGTTGCGCACGAACTCAAAAATGGATTGGTTGGATAGAGGCGCCGTTGATAGATAGGCGTTGTCCTCGTAAACGTATATGTTGTTCTCAAGCATGACGGGGACGCCATCGGCAGTACGCACACGCTCGACGCAAATCAAGTCAGTTCCAACGGGAACACCAAAGAACTGTGCTTCGGTAGAATCCGCCGGCAGTATCTTTCTCGAAATGACACACGCCCCCGGTTCCATTCCGTTAACGCGGCATGCGTCCGAAAAACTCTGGACGTCATCCTTCTGGCGAATCTTGCGCTTGAGCTTGGGGGCATTGACGAACGTGCCTTTCCCCTGTCGCTTCGTTAGATAGCCCTGCTGGACGAGCTCCTCAATAGCGCGTCGCACGGTAACGCGGCCAACTTTATAGCTCTCAGCCAATTCGAATTCGTTGGGTATCCGCGCGCCTGCCTTGTAGGCGCCGGAGTTGATTTCGTTTTTAATGATATCAATGACCTGTTGGTACAGCGGTATCGCTGCTTTACCGTCAGTTAGCCCTTCAGTCGGTGGCATATACCCTCTCCCAGCACAATTAAGTCAAAAGCGGGCTCAAGGGCATTCAACAAGCCCTTAAGCCCGCATTAGCATAAAGTATGCTTGCTGCCGCACCAAAATGTCGGGTATTTACTCATCTGACCCAAAAAACGCGCAACTACCGCGCTCCTAAGAAAGCGTGAGCAGCTCCGGCAGCTGGTCGATAATCTTGTCCGCGGCATCCTGGCTAAAGCCAAAGCGTTCCTCGCGCTTGGCAATGACCGTCAGGCCGGCTCGCTTACCCGCGGTAATGCCCGGAACGGAATCCTCAACGCAGCAGCAACGATTCGCGGGCAGCCCCAGCAGGTCCAGCGCATGCAGGTAGATGTCGGGCTCGGGTTTGCTCTCCTTAAACTGCTCGCCGCTCACCACATACTCAAAGGCATCAGACAGCCCGCATGCGTTGAGCACTTCCTCGATGCTAACCATGGGAGACGAGCTGGCAAGCGCCACGCGAACGCCACGGCGCGGCAGCTCTCGAATCGTATCCACGGCGCCTGGGTTAATCAAAGCCTGATAGTCACGCGGACGCTTATGCGCCCACTCGTCCCAACGGGCCAACGCCTCCTCGCCAGTGAAGCGTCCCTTACCGGCGCGCTCAAACCAATCGACCAGCATATGCAGGAAGAACTGATGCGAGGTACCGACCTGCCCATTCAACTCCTCTTGAGTCAGATTAAGTCCAAGCTCCTTGGCAAACGCGGCAGTCTCGCCCAAGTAGTAATACTCGGTATCGACAATGACGCCGTCCATGTCAAAGATAACGGCGTCGAACGGAAATGCGGACACGGCACCCTCCCTAACAAAAGGACGCCCGCAAGCAGGCGCCCGAGCCATGCATTAATCGGCGATTCTAACCCAGCAGCTTATCCAGCGCCACCGCAATGCCATCTTCGTTGTTATCGGCGGTCACCATCTGGGCTACAGCCTTAACCTCTTCGACGGCGTTACCCATGGCAACACCGGTGCCGGCCCACTCAATCATGGACTTGTCGTTCTGGCCGTCGCCAAACGATACGACCTCACTGGCATCGATGCCGAGCTTGGGCAGGGCACCCTCGAGTGCGCGGGCCTTGTCGATACCGGGCGCCGTGTACTCAAAGTACCAGTCGGCCGTAAACATGCCCGAAAGCGTCTGCTTAAAGGGCGCATACATCTCCTCGTAATGCGCCTGCAGGTAGGCCGGATCGCCCGCCGTCAGCAGCTTGTCCACGGGATAAGCATCAGCGACCTCATGCAGGCTCTCCACCTCGCGAATCTTAAGATCACACGCGTCGCGCTCATACTTGACGATATTCTTCTGCGAGCCGTCAGGCAGCGTGATCATGCAATGGTACGAATCCTCGACGTGCAGATCGCGACCGAGCGAAATCATAGGGATCACGTCAAAATTACGCAGGTGATCAATCAGGCGATGCAGTTCGTCAGCCGGCATGGCCTGGTCAAAAAGGACCTCATCGGTCTGGGCATCGACGACGTGAGCGCCATTGAAAGCGACCAGCAGACCGTCATGGTTTTGAAGATCGAGCTCCTGCGCCAAGGCGTGCAGCCCCCATGCGGGACGGCCCGAAGCCAAAATGAGCTTAATGCCCGACTCCTGCGCCGCAAGCAGCTTCTCGCGCGTACGCGGGCTAATCACTTTCTGGTCGTTGGTGAGCGTACCGTCGATATCCATCGCGATCGCTTTAATTGCCATATGTGCCTCCTTGCATCGTTTTTATCGCGCACTATCTTATCCGAGCCGGGGCACGTTCGCACAGCGCGCGCATGACGGTTGCAAAACCACCCCATTTGAAACAAACGCAAAAAAGTACTTGCAAAGACGCGTTCCGACATATAAGTTGATAAAAGACCGCCGTTGCGGTTTTAAGTAGATCGAGCATATGAAGTTTGAGTTTTAGCGTGTAAGAGAAAGAAGATCGGCAAAGTACAGCCCCAAACGCAATGACAACTTAATGAGGCAACTGCCACATGTGAGGCACCCAGGGCATTGCTGTCTCGATTTTGAGCACGATGCCTTCCGCCTTGCATGGGCCGTTCCATCCCGCCCCTGCAGCAACTGCCTCACGGGCTCATTGAAAACCGCATAGCACCCCAACGTCAGCACATCACCCACGGCAAGCACATCACTCACGACAACCAACACATCAACAAACAGCACGAACATCAACCGATTGGAGAAGCTATGGAAAACCACCACGCTGAAGACGGCGATAAGAAAAGCATTCTGGATGCCCGCATTGAGCGAGCATATGCAAACGAATATGACGCCGCCTTTGCCGCCGCGACCATCAAGAACTACGCGTCGCTACCGCTCGCGACGATCTTGGCCGACCACCCTCAACTGCTGAAGCGCTGCACAAAGATCATGGGCGACCCCGACATTCGCAAGCTGACAGACCCCTATGCCCCAAAACGCGACAACGATTCGTACGTTCTTACCGTAGGCTGCCTAGCCCATATGCTTACGGCGCTCGACACGAAACTCAAGCTCGAATGGGAACCCGACGAGCGTCATGAACTCGAAAGCAAGCGGAACACCCTGCGCACCGCACTGTTCCTTCCGTTGGACGGCCTCAAGCGCTGCAACGTCGAGCTCAATACACAGGCGCGGCAAAAGCCCGGGACCACGGGGCAGAAAACTCCAAGACCCCATGCGGCCATCGTCGACCGCAACCGATATAACCGCATGACCGCGCACTTTTCTGCCGAGGGAGCAGCCATAAGGACGCTGATCGACCTGCTGTGCCTCCTGAGCATCAACGAGCTATTTGAGGGCTATCTCGCCCTTGTTCCCGCGACGGCACCCAAGTCGGTAGCAAAGATCATCGAGACCTGCAGACGCCAGTTTGAGCGCCATCGCAATGGCAGCGAGATGAACGCCAGCATCGCGCAGTACTACGCGGCTCATTACAAAAATGACGGATGTGCCCCTGTCGAGCATCAGCTGCGGCTCGCCTATGCCACGCCCGTCGCAACGCTCCATCGCTTTGGAGCCCTTGGCGCTTGCGAGCCACACGGACAGGCAGCCTGCCCCACAACCGAGCTCGATCTCAGGCTCGGACGAACCCTGTAGCCCACCAGCCCCTGCGCGGGCTATAACCCTATTCCACAACACAACCAACAGAAAGGAGTCCCCATGGACACCAATCATTCCCCCATCATCAGCCCCCTCACCATGCGTGAATCCGCCCGAGGTATCACGCTCACCAGCATTTACGATGAGATGCTCGCCCGTCGCGAGCTCTCCGTCATGGGAAATATCGAAACCCCGATGGCCCACGACCTATGCCAGCAGATCCGCCTGCTCGATGCCACCGACCCCAGCCGCCCCATCACCATATTTGTCGCCAGCGCCGGCGGAAGCGTGCGATCGGGTCTTGCGATCTATGACGCCATGCGCCTCGCATCGTGCCCCATCCGCACCGTCTGCCTGGAATTCGCCGCGTCCATGGGCGCCGTGATCTTTATGGGCGGCGACGATCGCCGTATGGCGCCCCATGCAGAGCTCATGATTCACGACCCGCTGATCCCCCAGGGGGCAGGCGGCTCGGCACTTGCGCTGCAGGAAACCAGCCGGCGTCTCATGCAGACCCGCAAGACCCTCACGCAAATCCTCTCGGACCGCAGTGGCCTCACGCCCAAGCGCATCCAGTCCCTCACTGCAAAAGACACCTACCTTTCGGCCGAGCGCGCCGTCGAGCTCGGCTTTGCCCACGAAATCCTCTCGACCACCAAGGAGGTCGCCCATGTCTAACCTCACCAGCCGCCTCGCCGCATCTGAGTCCGCATTGTCCACCATCCTCGCCAAGGATCGAACGCTTTCCTGCGACACCCGCCAAACGGGACTCAACAACAACGCACTTGTGATCGGCCCCTCGGGAGCCGGCAAGACCCGAAACGTCCTCAAGCCCAACCTGCTGCAAATGAACGCAAGCTACATCGTGCTCGACACCAAAGGCACGCTCTGTCGCGAAGTGGGACCCGTGCTGGCAGCCCACGGTTACCGCGTGCAATGTCTCAACTTCGCCGACCTCAACACCGTCCCGGCCCTTGCGCCCGGCATCGAGCGCTGCGGCTACAACCCCCTGAGGCACATTCGCCGCAAGGCGGACGGCAGGCCCAACCAGCAGGACATCCTCTCGGTGGCAAAGGCCATCTGCCCCATCGAGGACAACAACCAGCCTTTTTGGGATCATGCGGCGGCAAACCTGCTGTCGTGTCTTATCGCCTACGTCACCGAACAGCTACCCGCCGATGAGCAGACGATCAGCTCGGTCATCAAGCTGATCGAGCACCTGCAGGACGGTGCCACGGCCCGATTGTTTGACGATCTGATCACGACCGACCCCCAAAGCTATGCCCTCTCGCTATGGCGGCGCTACGCCATTACGCAAAATGCCGAGCGCATGCACGCGAGCATCGTCGGCATCCTTGCCGAAAAGGTCATGTGTCTGGGATTCGACGGTGCGGCACAGCTCTATCGTGAGTGCCATCAGGTGGACTTCGCTTCCATGGGACACACCCCCTGCGCCCTGTTTGTAACCGTGAGCGATATTGACCGCAATCTCGATCCGCTGACCGGCCTCTTTATTTCGCAGGCGTTTATGAGCCTCATTCGTGAGGCCGATAGGCAACCCGGCGGCAGCCTGCCCGTGCCCGTGCGCTTTATGCTCGATGACTTCGCAAATCTGCAGATCCCCCAGATCGACAACGTGCTCTCGATTATCCGAAGCCGCAACATCTGGGCAACGCTGCTGCTGCAGTCGACCAACCAGCTCGATGCGCTCTATGGCGAGGCACGCGCACGCTCCATCATGGGCAACTGCGACACGCATCTGGTGTTGGCGTTCCAGGATCCCGAGAGTGCCCGGGTGTTTTCCGACCGCGCCGACGCGCTGTCCAGCACGCTCATGGCGACGCCGATCGATCGCTCGTGGCTCTTTATACGCGGTCGCACTCCCGAACAGGTCGAGCGCTTTAGGCTCGAAGACCATCCGCTCTACGGGGAGCTGCCCGAGGCGCAGCGAGGCCATGCGGAGGCCGAGATCTAGGCGCAGGGTTCTCGCAGCGCGCGGCGCCCCGGCGATGTTCCACAAAGGCCGTGCGCCCCGGAACCACGGCAAAGCAAAGGGGCCCGCATCCGATAGGATACGGGCCCCTGACTATAAGGCGCGATGCGTTAACAGCAGCGACTACTTGCGATGCGCGCGGTAGAACTCGATGAGCGCCTGGGTCGAAGCGTCCTGCTCGGCCTTGGCGGCGTCGTCGTGGAAGGCCGGGGTAATCTGCTTGGCAAGCTGCTTGCCCAGCTCGACGCCCCACTGGTCGTAGGAGTCGATGCCCCAGACCGTGCCCTCGACAAATACGATGTGCTCGTACAGGGCGATGAGCTCGCCGAGTGCAAACGGGGTCAGCGTATCGCCGAAGATCGAGGTCGTCGGGCGGTTGCCCTCAAAGCAGCGGGCCGGAACGATCTGCTCGGGCGTGCCCTCGGCACGAACCTCGTCGGCCGTCTTACCAAAGGCGAGCGCCTTGGTCTGGGCCAGGAAGTTGCCCAGGAACAGCTCGTGAACGTCCTGACCGCTGTCGGTCGCAGGGTTGGCAGTGTTGGCGAAGGCGATGAAATCGGCCGGAACCACCACAGTGCCCTGGTGCAGCAGCTGGTAGAAGGCGTGCTGGCCGTTGGTGCCGGGCTCGCCCCAGAAGATCTCACCGGTATCGGAGGTCACAGCGCTGCCGTCCCAGCGGACGTGCTTGCCGTTAGACTCCATGGTGAGCTGCTGCAGGTAGGCCGGGAAGCGGTGCAGGTACTGGCAGTACGGAAGCACGGCGTGGCTCTTGGAGCCGAAGAAGTTGACGTACCAGACGTTGAACAGGCCCATCAGCGCGACGGCATTGTTCTCGAGCGGCGTATTGCAGAAGTACTCGTCGATGGCGTGGAAGCCCTCGAGGAACTGCTGGAAACGCTCGGGGCCGAGCACGACGATCAGCGACAGGCCCACGGCGGAGTCGACGGAGTAGCGGCCGCCGACCCAATTCCAGAAACCAAAGGCGTTAGCGGGGTCGATGCCGAAGGCCTCGACCTTCTCGAGTGCGGTGGAAACGGCGACGAAGTGCTTTGCCACGGCCTCGGCGTTCTGCTCATCGGAGCCATCGATGGCGCCCTGAGCCTTGAGCTGCTCGAGCATCCAGGTCTTGACCTCGCGGGCGTTGGTGAGGGTCTCGAGCGTGGTGAAGGTCTTGGAGACGATGATCACGAGCGTGGTCTCGGGATCCAGACCCTTGAGCTTCTCGGCCTGGTCGTTGGGATCGATGTTGGAGATATAGCGGCAGTCGATACCGGCGTCGGCGTAGGGACGCAGGGCCTCGTAGGCCATGACCGGGCCCAGGTCGGAGCCACCGATGCCGATGGACACCAGGTGCTCGATCTTTTTGCCGGTAACACCCTTCCACTCACCGGAGCGCACGCGCTCGGCGAAGGCATACATGCGGTCGAGGACCTCGTGCACGTCGGCGACGACATCCTGGCCGTCAACGATGAGCTGGCCCTTCTCGCTTGCCGGGCGGCGCAGCGCGGTGTGCAGGACGGCGCGGTCCTCGGTGGTGTTGATGTGCTCGCCGGAGAACATGGCGTCGCGGCGCTCCTCGAGCTTCACCTCGCGGGCAAGATCGCACAGCAGCTTGACGGTCTCATCGGTCACAAGGTTCTTGGACAGATCGAAGTGCAGGTCACCAGCGTCAAAGCTCAGCTTGTTCACGCGCTCGGCATCGGCGGCGAACCAGGCCTTGAGGTCGATACCTTCGGCCTCGAGCTTCTCCTGATGAGCCTCGAGCGCCTTCCAAGCGGCAGTCGACGTAGCATCGATAGGTGCGGCAACAGTTGCCATAAAGTCCTCCTCAGCATACGGGCGCACGCCTCCATGCGCCCGGACATTCAGATGCCACTATTCTAGCGCAGGTCAAGACTACAATCAGCGAGCGTTGCCAATCGGCCCCCCAAACGGCAACCGACCAAAAAGGGACAGGTTTATTTTGGCAGGTCAAACGCTTTACCAACCAAAAATAACCCGTCCCTTTATGGCAAATATCAGGCCGCGGCGCAGACGCTACCGAGCAACTCGCGCAGAGGAGACCCGATGCCCTCCAGCAGTTCGGGCGCGATAATGGCAAAAACCGGAACCTCGCCGGTGCCCACGCTGTCTCTTATACACATCTCCGAGCCCACGAGACTACGCTGCATCTCGTAT
>URGY01000031.1 GCA_900547505.1 uncultured Collinsella sp. | reverse complement strand
CTATTCGTCGGCAGCGTCAGATGTGTATAAGAGACAGCCTTTTTTAGTAAGCCGTGGCATACTCGGCGAACGGTATGAAGATGCCAGCCAGAGGGTATTGCAAACGGTCGCTCCCGTGGTATGTTTTTGCCCGAATCAAACCGGCGCGCATCGCCTGTAGCGTCGGTCAACAGAGAGGAAACTACCATGGCTCATCCCGTAATTGATGCCGACGAGTGCATCGCTTGTGGCGTTTGCGTCGACTCCTGCCCCGCTGGCGTTCTGGAGCTCCAGGACGTCGCTACCGTCGCTGACGAGGACTCCTGCGTCGCCTGTGGCGCTTGCCAGGACGCTTGCCCCGCTGGCGCGATCACCGAGATCGTCGAGGAGTAACAACTCCCCCACTTGCACACTCAAAAGTACACCGTGCACAAAATAGGAGGCTTCCGCATCGCCGCGGAGGCCTCCTTTTGCATGTGTGGGCAGCTAATTTGGAGCGGGACCCTTGGCAGTTGCGGTGGAATAGTTCCTGTTTTATGTCTTGGGTGCCGATTTTAGGAACTATTTCACCGCAACTTATAGATGCGGCGTCGACTAGGACAAATCATCCTCGTAGGGCATTAAATCGGCTAGGTAGCCTTTCTCCTTGAGCATCGCCTCAATTTCGTCGAGGGTTTGCTCGTCCTCCGCCGCGATGCGATGGAAGTGATAGCCGCTTGTCACCGTCAGCAGTGGAAAACTCTTGCCGCTGGCAATACCCTCCAGATAGCGCTCGATATCGCGACGGTTGCGAATGTCCAGATCGGCTGTGATCTTGCCATACACGCGGTGATTGACGATCACGTTGAGAACGGCGCCTCCGGCGTCGACGATGCTCGTGAGCTCGTCACTTGCCTGCTCCACGCCATGGTGCACCTTGACCACGCGCGTGGGAACAGCCGGGCTGCCCGCCGCCTCCTGCAGCACGTAGCCGCGATTGGTGGCCACGATATCGTGCCCATCGGCGCGCAGCAGGGCGATGTCTTGCACGACAATCTGGCGGCTCACACCCACCTCACGAGCAAGCGCACTGCCCGAAACGGGCTCCTTGGCTCGCTCGAGCACGCCTATGATGGCACGGCGACGCTCGCGGGCGTCCATTATTTACCGTCCAGCAGACGCAGGTGCTTAAGCGAGAGGTCGAGAATCGGCGCAGAGTGCGTCAGCGCCCCCGAGCTAATAAAGTCAACGCCCAGGTCGGCGAGCGCGCGGATATTGCTGGCGTCCACGTTGCCCGAGCACTCGGTCTTGGCGCGGCCGGCGATAAGCTCAATCGCGGCAGCCATGTCGTCGTGGGTCATGTTGTCGAGCATGATGATATCGGCGCCGGCCTCCACGGCCTCGCGCACCATGTCCAGGTTCTCGCACTCGATCTCGACCGTCGTGGTAAACGATGCATGGGCGCGCGCCATCTCGATCGCGCGCGTCACGCCACCGGCGGCATCGATGTGGTTGTCCTTGAGCATGACGGCCGTCGACAGGTTGTAGCGGTGGTTGCTGCCGCCGCCGATCTCGACCGCCGCCTTCTCAAACACGCGCATGCCCGGCGTGGTCTTGCGCGTGTCGACGAGCACGGTCTTGGTGCCCTCGAGCGCCGCGGCCATGCTGTGCGTGTAGGTAGCGATGCCGCTCATGCGCTGCAGGTAGTTGAGCGCCACGCGCTCGCCCGAAAGCAGCACGCGTGCATCGCCGCGCACCTGGCCCACGTGGTCGCCGGCGTGCACCTCGTCACCATCGGCAACATCAAACAGCACCGAACTCTGCGAATCCAGCAGTTCAAAGGTGCGAGCGAACACATCCAAGCCGGCGATGATGCCGTCGGCCTTGGCGATAAGCTCAACGGTAGCGGGACGCGCCGTGGGGCACACGCTCGCCGTGCTCACGTCCTCAAACGTGATGTCCTCGCGCAGAGCCTGCAGAATCAGATCATCGACGACGAGCTTCATGGTAATGGGATTCATGGTCTACTCCTCCACGGCCTGCGTGCCGGCGGCACGGGCCAAATCATCGATTGCCAGGATGTCGGCGCTCAGGGCGCGATGACGGCCATCGAGCGCGGGATCGCCCGCCTGCTCCACGGCCAGCGACTTGCCGGTGCGCATGTACCACGCGGCGCGGCGACCCCAGACTAGGGACTCGAGCAGGCTGTTGGAAGCTAGACGATTCTTGCCGTGAACACCGTTGCAGGCCGTCTCGCCCGCGGCGTAGAGCTCGGGCATCGAGGTGCGGCCGTCCTTGTCGACCCATACGCCGCCCATAAAGTAGTGCTGCGTGGGCGTGACGGGGATGGGCTCGTCCAGAATGTCGCGGCCGTCCTCCAGGCAGCGCGCGCGAATGTTGGCAAAGTGCCCGGTCACCACATCGCGCTCGACGGGGGCAAAACTCAGCCACTCGTGCTCGGTACCGTCCTGCTTCATCTGCTCGCGAATAGCGGCAGCGACCACATCGCGCGGCTGAAGCTCGTCGGTAAAGCGCTCGCCGGCGGCGTTGAGCAAAATCGCGCCCTCGCCGCGGCAGCTCTCGCTGATCAGGAAGGTGCGGCCCGGCTGCGGCGAGAACAGTCCCGTGGGGTGAATCTGCACGTAGTCCAGGTGCTCCATCTTAATGCCATGCTCCTGAGCGATGTAGCAGGCATCGCCCGTGAGCTGCGGGTAGTTGGTCGAATGGTCGTATACGCCGCCGATGCCGCCCGTCGCCCACAGCGTGTGGCGAGCATGGATCTTAAACGGCTCGCCGGCATGCACGCCCTCGGCGGCATTTGCCAGCTCGTCGGCGGGACGAACCGAGTTGTCCTCGTCCACGGGAACGGCGACGACGCCGGTGCACACCGTGGCGCCGTCACGCTCGTCCGTCTGGATGTCGGTCATGGCCACGTGCTCCAAAATCTGCACGTTATCCAGCTTGCGAACGGCCTGGAGCAGCTTGGTCGTGATCTCCTTGCCCGTAATGTCGGCATGGAAGGCAATACGCGGACGGCTGTGCGCGCCCTCGCGGGTAAATTTGAGGCTGCCGTCGGCCTTGCGCTCAAAATCCACGCCCATCGCTAGCAGGTCGTTGATGACCGAGCGGCTCGAGCGGATCATGATGTCGACGCTCTCGCGGCGGTTCTCGTAATGGCCGGCGTGCATGGTGTCCTCAAAGAAGGCATCGTAGTCCGAGCCTTCGGGCAGCACGCAGATGCCGCCCTGCGCGAGCATCGAATCGCACTCGTCGACAGCGCCTTTGGAGAGCATGATCACGCGCGTGCTCGTCGGCAGATTGAGAGCCGCGTACAGGCCCGCTACGCCGCAGCCGGCAATGACGACGTCGCACTCCATGTCGGGGTATTGCTTGGTTTCCACAGAAATCCTCTCCCTTGAATGTGACATAAGGGACCATCCCTCATGCCACATTGTTCTAGCGCGCTGCGTACTCGAGCATGCGGTCGAGCGTAAGTTTGGCCTGGTCGGCAGCCTCGTCCGACACGCCGATCCGTACCTCGCCCTCACCCGTCTCCAGGCAGCGCACGAGCTTTTCGAGCGTGATGAGATCCATGTTGACGCAGGTGGGCTGCACCGCAGGGAAATAGAACTTTTTGCCGGCGCCCTCGCAGCGGCGCTCGAGCTCGTAGAGCACGCCGCGGACCGTCACGATGATGAACTCGCTCGCGTCCGACTCCTCGGCGTACTTGATGATGCCGGCGGTGGAGCCGATGTAGTCGGCCTCGGCAAGGACATCGGCCTTGCACTCGGGGTGCGCCAGCACGAGCGCGTCGGGGTGGGCCTCCGTCGCGTCGACGATCTGCTCGACGGTGATGATGTGATGGCGCGGGCAGTAGCCGTTGTTGAGGATGACGTGCTTTTGCGGCACCTGCTCGGCTACGAAGCGGCCCAGGTTTTGGTCGGGAATGAACAGAATATGCTGCTGCGGCAGCTCGGACACGATCTTGACGGCGTTGGAGCTGGTGACGCACACGTCGCTCCAGCTCTTGATCTCGACCGTGGAGTTGACGTAGCAGACCACGGCAAGGTCGTCACCGTACTCGGCGCGGGCGGCGTCGACCGTCTCGCGCTTGACCATGTGCGCCATGGGACAGTCCGCGCCCGGCTCGGGCATCAGCACGGTCTTAGTGGGATTGAGCAGCTTGGCGCTCTCGCCCATAAACTCCACGCCGCACAGCACGATGGTCTGCTGCGGCAGGCTCTTGGCGAGCTTTGCCAGGTAGAAGCTGTCGCCGACGTAATCAGCCACGGCCTGCACCTCGGGCGCCACGTAATAGTGCGCTAGGATCACCGCGTCACGTTGGGTTTTTAGTTGCTGAATGGCCTCGACGAGCTCTGCGGGCACCAGTGCCGCGCGCTCCGTTGCCGTCGTTGCCGATGCCAGGCCGGCCGCGATATCGCGTGCAAGCTCCGATGCATCCATGTTCGCGCTCTGTGCCATCAAGGCCCCTCTCTTTTGGCGAATCTTGGGGCTTTAGTATGACACCTAGGTTTACAGCTGACAAGACAGCTGTAAACCTAGGTGTAAAGTTGAAATAAAGATTCAATCATGTGGCAGGTCCATATTCGAACTGGCAAGCTGAGGATAGCTGAGCTCTCGATGGCGCAGGAGGCATCTTTCGCCACCGCAATACCGCTTGGCGCGAGTTGCACGCCGTGGGGCGCAAACGGTCCGCACCCCCGCAAGCGGCGCGTACCCGATGTGGCAAAATCGAACTACTTAAGGGGGCCGAATGCTCAAGATTATTGCCTGCGACGATGATGTCGCTTTTCTAGATAGACTGCACCGGATGATCGACCGTTGGTCGACCGAGACGGGCACGGCGGTCGATGTTGCGCTCGTCACGCGCGGCGAGGACCTGCTGGCCCGCCATGCCGCATCGCGCGCCGACATCATTCTGCTCGACATGATCATGCCGCTCGTCAACGGCATGGACACCGCACGCGAACTGCGCCAGGCCGATACCGCCGTGCGCCTGGTGTTTCTCACCTCGTCGCCCGAGTTCGCACTGGAGTCCTACGAGGTCCGTGCCTTCGACTATCTGCTCAAGCCCGTGACTTACGAACGCCTGGCGCAGTTACTCGACGAGCTTTCGAGCATGCGCCCGGCGGCAACCGACGAGCTCGTGATCAAAACTTCCTTTGGCTACCACGCCCTGCGCCTGTCCGACATCGAATATGCCGAGGCGCGCAACAAGCACGTGGTCTTCCACCTGCGCGACGGACGCGATATCGAGGCACTCGAGTCGTTCCGCAGCGTCGAGGACCGCTTGGAGCAAAACGCGGTCTTCTTTAAATGCCACCGCAGCTACCAGGTCAACCTGCGCAATATCGATCACTTTGACCGCACGGACATCGTCATGCGCTCGGGCGCGTGCATCCCGCTTTCGCGCAGCTGCAAGCAGGGATTCCAAGACGCCTACTTTGCGGTGCGCTTTGAGGGTGGAAGACACTGATGGTCTCCTCGGTCGAAATGATCCTTTGGGCAATCCACCACGCCACGACGTTGCTCTTTGGCGTCTTTGTCTCGGCGGCGCTGTGCGGTATCGAGATCAACCGGCGTCATGCGCTTGAACTGGTGCTGGTCGGTGCCGTAACCGGATGCGCATTTGGCCTCGCCAATGCCGTCGGCGGAGAGCTTTTCGCCCGCCAGGTATATCCGCTCGTCGTGCATCTGCCGCTCATCATCTATTTGTGCGCGCGCTACCGCCTGAGCCCGCTGCTTGCCGTGCTCGGCATTACGAGTGCCTATCTGAGCTGCCAGTTCAGCAATTGGATGGGCATCGCCGCATTTGCCGCAACCGATTCTCAGATCGCGTACTATCTGGCGCGCATCGCGACCACACTCGCCGTCTTTGCCGTCCTGCTGCATTGGGCCGGCGACATCGGTCCGCGCTTGGCGATTAAAAGCACCACCGAGCTGGGCATCCTTTTAATCCTGCCGCTCGTCTATTACGTCTTTGACTATGCCACCAACGTCTACACCACGCTGTTCCACTCGGGCTCGGTGGTGACGGTTGAGTTTTTGGCATTTGCGCTCTGTGCCTTCTATCTTATGTTTCTTGCCGTTTACCTACGCGAATACGAAAAAAAAGAAGCTGCCGAGCGTGAACGCTGGATGCTCGAGACACGCGACAGCGCCGCCATCAAAGAGCTCGAGGCCTGGCGTCAATCTGGGCGCGAGCTGTCGATTCTTCGCCACGATATGCGCCACTTCCTACGCGGCCTGGCCGCTTTAATTGAGGAGGGCCACACCGACGAGGCGCTCAAACGCATCGACGAACTCTGCGAAGCCGGCGACCGCACCGCCGTACGCCGCTTCTGCGCCAACGAGACCGTAAACATCGCGCTTTCGTCATTTAACTCGGATATCAATAGAAACGGCATTACCGCCAACCTGCGCGCCGCCGTACCCGAAACCATCCACGTAGGTGACGCCGACCTGTTTAGCGTGCTCTCAAATGCCTTGGAAAACGCTATCACCGCCGCAAGCGCCGCACCCCAAGGAAAGCGATTCGTCGACCTTGACCTGCGATTAGAGGACGGCCAGCTGCTGCTGTTAGTTTCCAATACGTTTGACCGCGCGCCGCGCATGGTCGACGGCATGCCCGTGACCCGGCATGCGGGCCACGGCTTTGGCACCAGGAGCATCAAACTTGCCGTGGAGCGCATGAATGGCAACTGTCAGTTCCGCATTAACGGCGATCGGTTTGAGCTGCGCGCTGTGATGTAGAAGTGCGGCGCCGATCTCGAGGCGTGCCTTGCCCGCCAGGCAATCGCTCGCCGGCGCCAATCCGCTACAGCGGAGCGGCCGCCGGGGTCAGCTGCTTAATGTATGCCCACATGCGCTGCTTGGCGGCTTTGTCAGTGAGCGCCGCCTCAAAGCCGTCGAGCGCGAGCACGCGGCGGCCCTGCACGTGAGCGATCAGGCCGGGCTTGAGCATGGCGGTGTCGAAGTCATCGATCGCCACGAGCATATCGGCATAGGTCTCGCGCATGGCATCAGCCGCGTTGTTGTCGAGCAGTAGCACCGCCTCGGGGTCCAAGGCCTCAAGCGCCTCGCGGAACAGCTCGCACGGCAGAGTCTCGCCCACCGCGACCGCTCCGTCACCCACGCCGGCGACGCTTGCCAGCACGCAAAAATCCTCGGGCGCGTAGCCGATGGCCCCAAGCGCCTTGCGCAACGCCGCGCCATCCGGGCCGGCGGCAAGCTCGCCACCCGAACGCTCGGCCTCGTCCAAATCGCCTTTGACCAGCACGATCGGCGAGCACGCGTTGCCCACGATACGCACGCCACGGACCGCGAGCGATGCGAGCTCCTGCTCGGTCGTCTGGGCGATGGCTTCTTTTTTCTGGCTTTGTGACGTGGGCATGCGCTCTCCAATCGTTTGCGTGCCCACCATTATATAAAAGAGCCGCCCGCGAGTGGTTGCTTTGCGGGCGGCTGGGTATAAGCACGGTCGTACTGAGTTTTACGCGGCCGAGCCGCGTCGCATTATGGAGGTCACCATGGCTGACATTAATCAGATTACCCCCGAGAACTTCGATTCCATCGTTAACGACAGCTTGCCCGTGCTGGTCGATTTTTGGGCACCGTGGTGCGGGCCCTGTCGATCCCTCTCGCCCATCGTTGACGAGGTTGCCGATGAGCTGGCGGGCAAGCTTGCCGTTGCCAAATGCAACGTCGACGACAACCAGGACCTGGCCATGAAGTATGGCGTCATGAGCATCCCCACGCTGATTGTGTTTAAGAACGGCGAGGAGATTGACCGCTCGGTTGGCGCTCTACCCAAGGCGAGGCTGCAGGCGCTGCTGGAGAAGCACCTGTAATACGCTTGTTACTTACCCGCCGTCTATGAGCGCTTTTGCACCGCTCGCCGGACTTCTGGATGCACCGAGTGCAACCACGGATAGTATGGTAATCACAAACAGCCCCCAGTGAACGGGTGCGGGTCGCACAGACTCGTACCCGTTTTCTTATGCAGCTGCGCGCAGAGCGGGCGTAGTAAAATCTGAACCACTGAACTGCCCCATACAAAAGGAGATTTTCCATGCATGATGTTGGAATGAACATGAGCCAGCTTGCCATGAGCGTCAAACAGGTCGACGACACCATCGAGCTCGCTCATGAGTGGAGCCATCAGCTGCTGCATGCGACCGAGAATTTTGACATGGAGCGCATCGGCGCCAAGCTCGAGGCAGCCATGGCCGCGCTGCACGAGGCCCACGACGCACTCGAGGGCTACGAAGAGGCCATCGAGGCCGACCACAACTCCGTCGGCTCCGTGAAGCTGGTGTAAGGTGGCCGAACACGAGCATGGCAGCGGGTACGAGCACGAGCATCCGCACGGGGCGGACGGTGACGCGGGCTGCCACTGTAGTGGCTCCGGCTCCGAGCTGGTCCGCTTTTCGGTTACCGCACCGGACGACTTGCTGCGCCGTTTTGACGAACAGATCGCGCGCCGCGGCGACGTGGCCAACCGCTCCGAGGCCGTGCGCGACCTGATTCGCGCCTCGATCGCCAAAGAGCAGATGCGCACGCCCGACGAGCAGGTTATCGGGTCGCTCACCATGATCTACGACCATCACACCGGCGACCTGACGCGCCGTCTGGACGAAGTGCAGCACGACTACACCGACGAGATCGTATCGACCATGCACGTGCATCTGGACCACCACAACTGCTTGGAGATTCTGGCGCTCAAGGGTCGCGGCGAGCGTGTCTACGAACTAGCCGACCGCCTGCTGGGCCTGCGCGGCGTTAAGCACGGCGAGCTCACGTGCGCCGCCACCAAGCAGAGCCTGAGGCTGTAACAGCACACATTTCAACGAAGGAGGGTCGCATGCGGCATGCGCATATCCATGTAACGGGCATTGTGCAGGGCGTCGGCATGCGGCCGTTTGTGTATCGCGAGGCCATGGCGCATGGCATTTGCGGATGGGTGCTCAATGCGGGCGACGGCGTGCATATCGAGGCGCACGCTTGTGCCGAGGCGGTTGACGGATTTGTCGCTGCGCTTTCTGAGCATGCGCCCGCAGCGGCTCGCGTTGAGCGAGTCGATATTGCGGATTTGGAGCCTGGCGGTTGGAGCACTGCCGATGAGCAGGGCTTTCACATTGTGGCGTCGCAGGACCAGACCGCGCACACCACACTTGTCTCGCCCGATATCGCCACCTGTGACGATTGCCTGCGCGAGTTGTTCGATCCCGCCGACCGACGCTATCACTACCCCTTTATCAACTGCACTAACTGCGGACCGCGCTTTACCATCATCCGCTCGCTGCCTTACGATCGAGCGGCTACCTCGATGGACCGTTTTCCCATGTGCCCCGAGTGTGCCGCGGAGTATGCCAATCCGCTCGACCGGCGTTTTCACGCGCAGCCCGATGCCTGCTTTGATTGCGGGCCGCATATTACGTGGCGTGAGGCTGTGAACGGCGATGCGTGCGGGAATTCGTCCGCGACACCGGCCGTCGGCACCACACGCGAGGCCAGCGACGCCATCATCGAGCGCTACGTTGAGCTGCTGGCCAGCGGTGGCGTCGTCGCCATCAAGGGCCTGGGCGGATTCCATCTAGCCTGTGATGCTGCCAACGAGCAGGCGGTGGCCGAGTTGCGCCGTCGCAAACGCCGCAGCAACAAACCACTTGCCGTCATGGTACGCAGTCTTGCCGATGCCGGGCGCCTGTGTCATATCGACGATGCTGAACGCGATCTGCTCGCTGGCAGTATCCGCCCCATCGTGCTGCTGCGCCGGCGCACTGTTAGCGAGGACAACGACGGTTCCCCCGACATCCTCGCCCTCGCGCCATCTGTCGCGCACGACCTGCCCGAGCTCGGCGTCATGCTCCCCTATACCCCGCTTCAGCATCTGTTGCTTGCCGCGGCAGAAGTCTGCGGTATGCACGCGCTCGTCATGACCAGCGGAAACCTGAGCGAAGAACCCATCGAGACCGACGACGACCTTGCCTGGGAACACCTCGTTGCTGCCGGCATCGCCGACGCGTTGCTCGGTAACGACCGCGCGATCCTCTCGCGCTACGACGACTCTGTAGTGCGCGTGGTCGACGGCGCCGTTATGCCCGTGCGCCGCGCTCGCGGATATGCACCCCAGCCGCTGCCGTTGCCGGCGCTCGACCGCGCTCCGTCCTGCGTGCTCGCCTGCGGGCCACAACAAAAGGCCACGATTGCGCTCACGCGTGAAGGGACGAACGGCGAGGCAACCTGTTTTGTGTCGCAGCATATCGGCGATGTTGAAAACGGCGGGACCTTCGATGCCTGGAACGCTGCGCGCACGCGCTTGGAAGATCTCTTTGATTTGGCGCCCGCCGCCTTGGCCTGCGATTTACACCCCAGCTATCTATCGGGCCAGTGGGCGCGCGAGCAGGCGCGAAAATGCAATCTGCCGCTCGTCGAGGTGCAGCACCATCATGCGCATATCGCGAGCGTAATGGCCGAAGCCATCGCCGCGGGCCAGCTTACAACCGACGCGCGTGTCCTTGGCATCGCCTTTGACGGCACCGGCGCCGGCACCGATGGGACCATTTGGGGCGGCGAGTTTCTTGTTGCCAGCCTTGGCGGCTTTGAGCGCGCCGCGCATTTGCGCACCTGGGCGCTCCCCGGCGGGGCGGCCTCCGTGCGCGACGCCTGCCGCAACGCCTTTGCCCTGCTCAGTGAGCTCGGCCTGCTCGAGCACCCAGGTGCCGCTCGGCTTTTGGACAGCCTCGGCGAGCAAACGCGCAGCGTGACAGCCACCATGATCGAGCGCGGCATCAACAGCCCGCGTACCAGCAGCATGGGGCGTCTCTTTGATGCCGCGGCAGCAATTCTGGGCATCTGCGACAAGGCAACCTACGAGGGCGAACCCGCCATCGAGCTTGAGGCTGCCGCCTGGCGCGCGCTCGACAACGAAATCGCCCATTTTCCCGACGACAACGCCGGCCATTTCGCATCTGGCCCATCGTGGCTGAACGGCCCCCATGTTCTGGATCAGAAAGCACTCTTTGAGACACTTTTGGGAGGAACTGAAGCCGGAGCGCCCGCCGACAGGCTCGCACTCGACTTCCATGTCGCCGTCGCGCGCTCCTCGGCGCGCATCGCCAGCGATATCTGCGCGCACGAGGGCATCGACACCGTCGCGCTCTCGGGCGGCGTGTTCATGAACCGACTTCTGCTTCAACTCCTCACCCGCGAGCTCAAAAGCGCAGGCCTTACTGTCCTCGTCCCCCAAACCGTGCCCGTTAACGACGGCTGCATCGCCTACGGTCAGGCGGCAGTCGCACGCGCTCGCCTCGCGCAGATTGCATCACAGTAGCTCGCCCTCGCACGCCGCCGCGCCCAGCCGTCTCACAGGCGTAACGCGTTTGCCCGCGAACCCCGCGAGCGCTACCATCAACTGATGGATTATTAAGCGCCCATCCAGCGCAAAGCGTATAAAAGGGGAACAATATGTGCCTTGCCGTTCCCGGCAAAGTAGTCAAACGCGACGACGACCTCAAGGCCACCGTCGACATGATGGGCATCGAGCGCCCCGTGTCGCTGAAACTCGTGCCGACGGCGCAGGTAGGCGACTATATTCTCGTACACGCCGGCTTTGGCATCCAGATCGTCGACGAGCAGGAAGCGCAAGAAACGCTCGAGCTCGTTAATGCCATGACCGAACTGGCCGAAGAAGACCAACTGGCCAGCAACCCGGCCGAGGCATACTAGTGGCGGCCGGACAGCCGGCGCGCTCCGGTATCGACTTTTCGGCATTTCGCGATTCCAAGCTGGCTCGCGAGCTCATCGAACGCATTCATGAGCTTGTCGGCGACCGCGCCATCAACCTTATGGAAGTCTGCGGCACGCATACCGTGAGCATCGGGCGCTATGGCTTTCGCTCCATTATGCCGGCCGGGCTCAAGCTGCTGAGCGGCCCGGGCTGCCCCGTCTGCGTCACCGCCAACCGCGACATCGACCACGCAATCGCGCTCGCCAACATAGACGGCGCCATCATCACCACCTTTGGCGACATGATGCGCGTGCCCGGATCATCCACCTCGCTCGCTGCGCAAAAGGCGGCGGGGCGCGATATTCGCATCGTCTACTCCCCGCTCGATGCACTCGATATCGCCGAGCAAAACCCTGATCGCCCGGTCATTTTTATGGGCGTGGGCTTTGAGACTACGACGCCCACCATCGCCGCCGCCATCTTGGAGGCCGAGGCGCGTGGGCTTTTGAACTTTTCGGTCTATTGCGCCCACAAGACCACGCCGCCGGCGTTGCGCGCCATCGCCAACGACCCCGAGACCGCCATCGACGGCTTTATCCTGCCGGGCCACGTCGCCACCATCACGGGCTTGGCCCCCTTTGGCTTTTTGGTCGACGAATTCAATACCCCGGGCGTGGTCACGGGATTTGAGCCCGTCGATATCCTGCAGGGCATCTGCATGCTGGTCCAGATGGTTGTCGAGGACAGGCCGGCGATTGACAACGCCTACCGTCGCGGCGTCAATGCCGACGGCAATCCCGTAGCGCGCCAGCTGGTCGAGCAGGTATTTGAGCCGTGCGATACCACATGGCGCGGGCTGGGGCCGATTGCCAACTCGGGCCTTTCCATCCGCCCCGAGCTCTCGCGCTTTGATGCCCGCGCTCGCTTTGACGTGCCCGTTGAGGCGACGGTCGAGCCGCGCGGGTGCCGCTGCGGCGACGTGCTTCGCGGGGCCATTACGCCGAGCAGCTGCCCGCTCTTTGGCCGCACCTGCACGCCCGAGCACCCCGTCGGCCCGTGCATGGTGAGTTCCGAAGGCAGCTGCGCGGCGTACTACCGCTACCTCGACTAGTCCGGACGCACCCGCACACCGGCATCACCCACGATTGGAGTTTTCGATATGTCCCGTACTGCCACCGATAGCACTGTCCTGCTGGGCCACGGCTCCGGCGGCCAGATGATGAAGCGCATTATCGATGAGGTCTTTCTGGATGCCTTTGGATCGCCCGAGCTGCTTGCAGGCAACGATGCCGGTGTCGCCGCGCTGCCCGCAAGCGGGCGAATCGCCATGTCGACCGACAGCTTTGTGGTAACGCCGCAGTTCTTCCCCGGCGGCAATATCGGCCGCCTCGCCGTATGCGGAACCGTCAACGACGTCGCGACCTCGGGCGCTAACGTGCGCTACCTGTCGTGCGGCTTTATCCTCGAAGAGGGCTATCCCATGGACAAGCTGCGCCAGATTGTGCAGACCATGGCCGAAACGGCGCGCGAGGCGGGCGTGTCCATAATCACCGGCGACACCAAGGTGGTCGAGCGCGGCGGTGCCGACGGCGTCTACATCAATACCGCCGGCGTGGGCGAAGTGCCCGCGGGCGTAGCGCTCAGCGGTGCGAACTGTCGGCCCGGCGACGCCATCCTAGTATCGGGTACGCTAGGCGACCACGGCATCGCCATCATGAGCCAGCGCGAGGGCTTGGCGTTTTCGAGCAACATCGAAAGCGACGCTGCGCCGCTCAATCATCTGATTGCCGACGTGCCTGTCTCTTATACACATCTGACGCTGCCGACGAATAGCCTTGTGTAGA
>URGY01000030.1 GCA_900547505.1 uncultured Collinsella sp. | reverse complement strand
CCCGCTGAGCTGGGCCTATGCCGGAATCTCTCCCACAGAAACCACCGAAGAGCCCAAAATACTCTGCGCGACAAATAGACGGACAGCCTCGGCGAGCGATGTGCCCATAGCGTCGTAGAGACGCTCGGCATGCTGCTTGTCTTCCTCGCGAATGCGCACCTGCAGGATGGCTCGTTTTTGAGTCGATGACATCACTGGCCTCCCTTAATGAGCGTGCAATATGAATGGTCAAATACAGCATTAGCTAATAATAGCCAATCTTATAACCACTACTTTATTGCACTCAAGTTAATGAGCGCGAAATATATATCAAACGTATTACATCCTTTATAAACGAGCGTGAAATCTCCCTTGGATGTACGCATGTAATACACTCACCTTTATAGCTTCTAGAGAATAATTCCAACCTGCCAAAACCCCTGCAATACACCCGTATTGCAGGGCCTATGCTCAAGTTTGCCACCTGCAACTGCGTATATTTAACCTGTATATCGTTGGAGGAATTCTATCGAAGTGCCTGTTTCGCCGCATGCACTCGATACGCCGATGCCGGACCACGGGCGGTCCGGGGCAACGTCGGCAGGGCCTCTCCGGCATGGGATTCAGGAGGGAGTGAACAACATGGGCAATAAACGAGTCGTGGCTGATTCCTCACGCTGCATTGGGTGCCAAACCTGTATGGCGGCGTGCATCGAGGCACACGATATTCCCGGCAACATCGCCGCGCCGCGCCTGCGCGTGACGCGTACGTACGAGATCTCCGCACCGGTGGCATGCCACCACTGCGAGGACGCTCCGTGCGCCAAGGCCTGCCCTACGGGCGCCTTGTTCTTTGATCCAAAGAACCATCGCATCGGCGTCAACGAGGACAACTGCATCGGCTGCAAGAGCTGCGTCATGGCATGCCCCTTTGGCGCCGTGAGCGTGGCGACCACGCAGGTCCCCGTCTTGATGGGTGACGTGCGCGTGGGTTCGCAGACCAAGAGCTTCGTGCTCAAGTGCGACCTGTGCGTGGACCGTCCCGGCGGTCCGGCGTGTGCCGAGGCGTGCCCGACCAAGGGCCTCACCCTGGTAGACGAGGAGCGCCTGGCAGAACTGACTGCCGAGCGTGCCCGCGCCACCATCGAAAACGAGGCGTAGGCGGGCGGCCATACAAGCCCAACGATTGTCAAATAAGTACCGAGCATTCGGTAGCAGAGAAAGGAAGGAGGGTGTCATGGAGAAGCATAAAGTGATCTGCCCGTACTGCGGCGCCGGTTGCCAGTTTAACCTCTTGGTCCAAAACGGCCAGGTCGTGGGTACCGAACCGCTCAACGGCATCACCAACCAGAGCGAGCTGTGCCTTAAGGGCATGAGCGGCTACGACTTCATCAACGACACCAAGATCTTGACTCCTCGCGTACTGCACCCGATGATCCGTCGCACCAAGGGCGCGGATCTTGAGCGCGTAAGCTGGGACGAGGCACTGGATTTCACCGCATCTAAGATGCAGGCCATAATTGACGAATATGGTCCTAACGCTGTCATGACCACCGGCTCTTCGCGAGGCGGCGGCAATGAGGCGAACTACGTCATGCAGAAGTTTACGCGTGCGTGCATCGGCACCCACAGCGTGGACAACTGCGCCCGTACTTGACACGGCCCTACTGTCCTCGGTCTGATGGACACGGTTGGTTCAGGTTGCATGTCATGCTCCATCCCCGGTATGGAGGATGCGGGCTGCATTTTCCTCTTCGGCTATAACCCTGCCGATTCGCACCCCATCGTCGCAAGGCGTATCGTGCGAGCCAAAGAAAAGGGTTGCAAGATCATCGTCGCCGACCCGCGCCATATCGAAACCGCGCGTATCGCCGATCTCTACCTTCCGATCAAGAACGGTTGCAACGTCGCGTTCCTCAACGCCTTTGCCAACTGCTTGGTCAACGATGGCCTCTACGACAAGAAATTCGTCGCCGAGCACACGAACGGCTTTGACGAGTGGTGGGAGACCATCAAGAACTACACTCCCGAATCCGTACAGGACATCACGGGTGTCGAGCCCGCGTTGATCCACCAAGCTGCCGAGATGTACGCCACGGCGAAGCCCTCTGCCATCATTGGCTGGGGTATGGGCGTATGCCAGCAGAAGCAGAACCTGAAGACGGTGCACACCATCGCCTCCATCGCCTGCGTTGCCGGCCAGATCGGCAAACCCAATTCCGGCCTCGCGCCCGTGCGCGGTCAGAACAACGTCCAGGGCTCCTGTGATATGGGCATGCTGCCCAACCTGTACCCTGGCTACCAGAAGGTCACCGACCCGGCTGTGCGTGCCAAGTTTGCCAAGGCTTGGGGCGTGCCCGAGGAAAAGCTCCCGCTCGAGGAGGGCTACAAGCTCACCGACCTGGGCCACCTGGTCGACGAGGGTAAGGTGCACTGCTTCTACAACTACGGCGAGGACCCGGTGCAGACCGAGCCCGATTCGGCCGGCATGCGCAAGACGCTCTCCGAGCTGGATCTGTTCATCTGCCAGGACATCTTTATGACGCAGACGACCATGCTCGCCGACGTCATCCTGCCCGCTACCTCTTGGGGTGAGCACGAGGGTGTCTTTACCGCATCCGACCGTAGCTTCCAGCACTTTGACGCGGCCGTTCCGCCCAAGGGCGAGTGCCGTCACGACTGGGAGATCTTCGCGGACCTGTCTACGCGCATGGGCTACCCCATGCACTACGACAACACCGAGCAGATCTGGAACGAGTGCATTAGCCTGTGCCCCAACTTTGTGGGCGCGACCTACGAGAAGATGGCTCCCGAGGGCGGTTACGCCCAGTGGCCGGTCAAGAGCACCGATGTGAACGACCACGGTACGCCCGACATGTTCGCTGGTGGCAAGTTCACCACCAAGGACGGCCGCGCCAACCTGATGGCACACGACTGGGAGGCGCCCTCCGAGCTTCCCGACGATGAGTACCCGCTCATCCTGTGCACCGTCCGCGAGGTCGGCCACTACAGCTGCCGCTCGATGACCGGCAACTGCAAGACGCTGGCGCTGCTTGCCGACGAGCCCGGCTTTGTTCGCATGAATCCCGCGGACGCCCAGGTGCGCGGCATCAAGAATGGCGACATCGTCTCGATCCACAGCCGCCGCGGCCAGGTATACAGCCGCGCCGACATAAGCGATCGCATCAACAAGGGCACGGTCTACATGACCTACCAGTGGTGGATCGGCAAGTGCAACGAGCTGACCATGCACAAGGTCGACCCGGTCTCGCATACGCCCGAGGACAAGTTCTCCGCCTGCCAGGTCGACGCTATCGCCGACCAGGTCTGGGCCGAGGGCGAGGTGGAGCGTCAGTACACCGAGCTCAAGCAGGCTCTGGTTGACGCCGCCGCTCCCCAGGACGTTGAGCCCGGCGCCGCCAAGTTCGACGACGAGACGCACGTGAACCAAATCGTGTAGTCCCGTTCTCGTTGGCTTTTTGGGCCGGGCGTCCCGTACGTTCGGGAGCCCGGCCCGTTATTTTGAAAGGAAGTGGGGATGAACCGCTTCATCGACATCAACCCGGAGAGGTGCATCGGCTGCGGAACATGCCAGTCCGCCTGTGCCGACGCCCACCGGATGCAGGGTCTTCAGGATACGCCGCGCCTGGCGCTCGTGAAGACCGGCGGTATTTCGGCCGCCCTTGCCTGCCACCATTGCGAGGGTGCCCCCTGCGCCGAGGTCTGCCCGGTGAATGCCATCGAGCACGATGGCGATCGCATCCACGTCAAGGAGCAGGAGTGCATCGGGTGCAGGCTGTGCGCCATCGCGTGCCCCTTCGGAGCCATCCATCCCGATGGCACGTCTATCGCCGGTGTCGCAGGCATGTGCGACCCGACGCCTTCGTATCCTAAGTCCCTGAGCAGCCTGCTTACGTGGGCTCCCGGCCAGTACACCTGCGCTGTTAAGTGCGACCTGTGCGCCTTCGATCCGGACGGTCCGCATTGTGTGGCGGCGTGCCCCACCAAGGCGCTGACCGTCATGGGCGGCGCGGCCGATCGCGAGCTCGACGAGGCCAAGCGCCTGCGCTCGATCGAAAACGGTCCGGTCGTCGACGTTACCGCTGTGGCCCAGGGTCTGTCCGAGAAAGCAGAAGGGAGCGTAAACAATGGATAGCATGACGCTGTTTATCGCATCGCTTGCCGTCTCGTGCATCGGTGCGCTCGCCTCGGTTCTGCTGATTAAGGCCGACAACGCCGCCAAGACCGCCGGCTGCCTGATCGGCGCCGTCGCGGCCGTGCTGTCGTTCATCGCGGGCCTCGAGGCCGTGCTTGGCGACGTTTCGTCCCTCAACACGGTCTTCTTCTTCCCGTTCGCCCGTCTCGAGCTCTTGCTCAACGGCCTTGCGGGCCTGATCGTGGTCCTCATCTCGATTCTCGCCTTTGCGGGCTTCATCTACGGTCTGTCCTACTTCGACGAGTACCCGGGCAAGGTCGGGCGCGCCGGCTTCTTTATGAACACCTTCGTCGCCTCGATGATGCTCGTCATCACCGCCGACAACGTGTTCTGGTTCCTGGTCGCCTTTGAGCTCATGTCCCTTACGAGCTACTTCCTTGTCGTTATCGAGGAGAACAAGAACTCCATTAGGGGCGGTTGGCTCTACTTCGTCATCGCGCACGTGGGCTTCGTTCTCATCATGGCGAGCTTCCTGCTCATGACCAACGGCGTGGGCGGTTCCTTCAGCTTCAGTGATTTCCGTACGCATGACTTTGGACCCGCCGTCTCCTCCGCGTGCTTCGTCCTCGCGTTCTTCGGATTTGGCGCGAAGGCCGGTATCATTCCGCTGCACTCCTGGCTGCCCCAGGCGCACCCCGAGGCGCCGTCCAACGTGTCCGCCCTCATGTCCGGCGGCATGATCAAGATCGGCATCCTGGGAATCCTCAAGGTCGGTCTCGACCTGCTCGCGGGTTCGGGCGTCCAGCTCTGGTGGGGCCTCATGGTCCTGGTCTTCGGATCCATCTCGTCGGTCCTGGGTGTCGTCTACGCCCTCCACGAGCACGACATCAAGCGCCTGCTTGCCTATCACTCCGTCGAGAACATCGGCATCATCTTGCTCGGTGTCGGCGCGTCCATGACGGCGCACGCCCTGGGCAACGACGTCATCGCGACGATCGCGCTCATGGCCGCCCTCTACCACACGCTCAACCACGCCATGTTCAAGGGCGAGCTGTTCCTCGGCGCGGGCTCCCTGCTCTATGCCACGGGTACGCGCAACATGGAGAAGATGGGCGGTCTGTTCCGCCGCATGCCGGTCACGGCCGTCTGCTTCCTCATCGGTGCCCTTGCCATCTCGGCCATCCCGCCGCTCAACGGCTTCGTTTCCGAGTGGTTCACCTACCAGTCCCTGTTCAACATCTCGACGCTCTCCGACCCGGTCGTCATGGTGTTCGCCGTCGCCTCCGCGGCCGCCCTCGCCATCACCGGTGCCCTGGCCGTCACGTGCTTCGTGAAGGCCTACGGCGTCTCGTTCGCGAGCAGCCCTCGTTCCCAGGAGGCCGCGAACGCCAAGGAGTCCCCGGCTCCGATGTTGTTCTCGCAGATGCTCCTCGCGGCCATCTGCGTGGTACTGGGAATCGGCTCTCCCGTCATCGCCCCGGTTCTGGGCGACGTCGCCCAGAGCGTGCTTGCCGGCTCTGCCATCACAGCCACCTCGGGCGTGTCTCTGGTGAACGAGATTTCCGGTGCCGCCACCTCCACCCCCGCGATCGCCATCGCGCTCGTGGTCCTCACCGGCCTCGCGTTCGTGTTGAGGTCCTGCCTCGGCACCAAGGCCCCCGCTAAGAAGACCGACCCTTGGGCGTGCGGCTACGAGCCCAACGAGCACATGCCCGTCGTCGCCACGAGCTTCGCGTCAGACGTAGAGCTCTTCATGGGCCCGCTCTACACCCTGCGCGAGGTATGCACCAAGATCTGCTGGTCCATCGCGCACGTGTTCCAGAAGCTCACCGGTGTCGCCCAGGGCGTTGAGCCCCTGCCCGACCGCTTCCTGGTCGATGCACCGAGCGAGGGTGCCGATAAGCTGGCCGGCCTCGCCTCCAAGATCGAGGGCGGCAACTACTCCGTATACATCTGCTACATCGTCGCGGCGCTCGTGGTCTTCCTCGTGCTCGCCGTGGTCATGGTCTAGAGAGGGGAGAGGATATTATGAACATCGTTCTTGCGATAGCGCAGGGCCTCGTGGTCATGCTGGTCGCGCCCTTCTTCTCCGGCCTCGCCCGTGTGATTCGCGCGAAGATGCACAATCGCCGCGGTCCGTCCATCCTTCAGGATTACCGGGACCTCGCGAAGCTCATGGCGCGTCCCGAGTCCGTGAGTTCCGACTCGAGCTTCGTGCTGCGCATCATGCCGCCGCTGTTCCTCGCGGTGTCGTTCATGCTCGCCATGGGCCTGCCCATGTTCACGCTCGAGAGCCCCATGCCCGTCTTTGGTGACGCCATCACCATCATGTACGCGCTCGCGCTGTCCCGCTTCTTCTTCGCGCTGTCCGGCGTGGATTCCTCCAACGCCTACGCGGGCTTCGGCGGTATCCGCGAGCTCCTCATGAGCGTGCTCATCGAGCCGTCCATGCTCATCGCGCTGTTTACCGTCGCCATCGTGTGCGGCTCCACGGACATTGCGACCATGGGTCAGCACATCGTTACGGGCAACGTCTCGAGCGTCGTCGCCGTCATCCTCGCCGGCGTCGCCTTCGCGGCCGCCTGCTATATGGAGCTCGGCAAGCTTCCGTTCGATCAGGCCGAAGCCGAGCAGGAGCTCCAGGAGGGCCCGCTCGCCGAGCTCTCCGGCCCGTCCCTGGCCATGATGAAGCTCGCCATGGGCATGAAGCAGGTCGTGGTCGTCGCTTGGTTCACCTCCATCTTCATCCCCTGGGGAGAGCCCGCGACCATCGGTGTCACCGCTCTCGTGGGCGCCGTCGTCTTCCTCGTCAAGTGCCTGGTCGATTTCGTCGTCTGCGGCGTGCTCGAGAACTCCGTTTCCCGTTCGCGCTTCAAGGTGCTCGGTAACCAGACCTGGGCCGTCGTCGGCATCGCGGTCCTCGCGTTCGTCTTCGTCGTCGTAGGCGTGTAGGGAGAAGGGAGAAACTATGTCAATCGAATCGAGCTTGTCCCTCTTTGCCATGGTGGCGATCGCCGTCCCCATGCTGGGCTCCCTGCTCATCGTCATGCTGCCGCGTCCCTACGCTAAATGGATCTGCGCCTTTGCCGGCGGCATCGCCACGGTCGCTTCCGTTGGCTTGGCCGCGACGTTTGCCGGAAACGGCATGAACGCGGTCGATGTAACCTGGGCGAGTATGGGCCAGACCTTGGTCATGGGCTTCATATTCGACCGGATGAGCACGCTGCTCGCACCCGCGTTCGTCGCTATCGGCCTGCTCGTCGTCATCTATTCGTTCCCGTACATGAGCGATAAGAATAAGGAGCATCCCGACGCGCCCCGTCGTCGCTTCTACGTGTACTTCTCCACGTTCATCGGCGCCATGGCCGGTCTCGCCTACAGCTCCACCATCGTCGGCCAGCTCGTTTTCTTCGAGATCACCGGTGTGTGCTCCTGGGGCCTCATCAGCTACTACATGACGCCCACGGCCAAGAAGGCCGGTATGAAGGCGCTCATCATCACCCATATCGGCGCTCTGGGACTCTACATCGGCGCGGCCTTCCTGTTCGCCGGAACCGGCACGTTCGCGCTGAGCGCGATCTCCCAGCTCGATTCCGGTATGAAGACCGTCGTGCTGCTGCTCATCCTGTTCGCTGCTTGGGCCAAGTCCGCCCAGTTCCCGCTCTACATGTGGCTGCCCTCCGCAATGGAGGCCCCCACGCCCGTTTCCGCCTACCTTCATGGCGCGTCCATGGTTAAGGTCGGCGTGTGCGTGTTCGCCCGCGCTCTTGCGAGCGCCGGCGATATCCCCGAGATCGTCGGTTGGGTCGCCATCATCGACGCCGTCGTGACCATGCTCTTCGGCTTCCTCATGTACCTGCCCCAGAAGGATATGAAGCGCCTGCTCGCCTTCTCGACGATCGCGCAGCTCGCCTACGTGTTCTTTGGCCTGGGCCTCTCCGTGTTCGGAAGCCAGATGGCGTTTAACGGCGCCGTCGAGCACATCTTCAACCACGCGTTCACCAAGACCCTGTTCTTCCTCATCGCTGGCTCTCTCAGCTTCACGTTGGGAACCCGTATGCTGCCCAAGATCCAGGGCCTCATGAAGAAGTACCCGGTCACGGGCGTGGGCTTTGCGGTCGCCGCGACCGCTATCGCCGGCGTGCCCCCCATGAGCACGTTCTTTTCCAAGTTCCAGATCATTTCCGGTGGCTTCGCGGTTGGTGCTACGAACACGGTCATCTTTGTCCTCGTGTGCGTCATGGTCGTCGAGACCGTCGCCACCTTCGCATGGTTCCTGCGTTGGATGGGTAAGGTCCTGCCCGGTGAGCCGAGCGAGACCGTGGCCGCCGGCCAGCCCCTTCCGCGCGCCATGGCGTTCGTGTTCGTCGTCCTCATGATCATGGTCGTCGTCGCCGGTCCTCTGTCCTCTAGTTGGATGGGTTAGGAGGTAGGACATGGGTTATTCGTTAGTCAATATCCTGGGCGGTCTTCTGATCGTGACCTCCACCATGGTGGTCGTCTCGAAGACCATCCCGTCCGCCATCAAGTGGTACGGGATCCAGTCGGTTGTCCTGGTGGGCGTGCTGCTCACCCTGGGCCTCACCACCGGTGCCACCGAGCTTCTCATGTGGGCCGCGTCGGCCTTCGTCACCAAGGTGATCCTCGTTCCGTTCATTCTCAACCGTGCCTACAAGAAGATGGGTTCGCCTGCCGATAGCACGCTGACCTCCTCCATCAAGCCGGCCTGGACCATCATCCTCACCGGTCTGGAGGTGGCCGTCTGCTTCGCGGTGGTCACGCGCCTGAGCCTGCCCACCGCCGAGGTGGCCACTCCGGCCCTCGCCATCAGCTTCGCGCACTTCTTCGTCGGCCTCACGTGCATCATCTCCCAGCGCAACATCCTCAAGCAGATCTTCGGGTACTGCCTTATGGAGAACGGTAGCCACGTGACGCTCGCTCTGCTCGCGCCCACGGCCCCCGAGATCATCGAGATCGGCATCGCCACCGACGCCATCTTCGCCGTCATCATCATGTCCGCCGTCGTCGTGAGGATTTGGAACGACACCAAGTCGCTCGACTCCCACGACCTGACCGAATTGAAGGGGTAGGCCATGGATGTTTCAATGCTGACGGTCGCCCTGCTCGCTTGTCCTCTCGTGTTCTCCCTGATTATGGCTGCGCTCCCCAAGACGACGTCCTACAACGTCTTCGCGGGGCTCAACACCATCTCCGTCGCGGCGACCCTTGTCCTTTCGGTCGTCACCGCGGGAACCATGCTCTCGAGCGGGCAGAATATCGACGCTTTGGGCCTGTGGCTCCATCTCGATTCGCTCTCGTCGATCTTCGTCCTTCTGGTAGGCATCATCGGGTTCATCACCGGCGTGTACTCCATCTCCTATATCAAGATCGATATCGAGGAGAAGACCATGCCGGCCGAGCGCACCAAGCAGTACTACGCGCTGTTCAGCCTGTTCGTCTTCACGATGCTGCTCGCCTGCCTGTCCAACAACATCATCCTCACCTGGGCGGCGGTCGAGGCCACTACGCTGTCGACCGTGTTCCTCGTGGGCATCTACAAGAACAAGCAGGCGCTCGAGGCGTCTTGGAAGTACGCGATGGTCTGCACCGCCGGTGTGGCCTTCGGCCTGTTCGGCACGCTGCTCATCTACGCGAACGCCGCCGATATCATGCCCAACGCGCATGAGGCCGCCTTCCTCACCTCCATCATGCCCTACGCCGACCAGTTCGACCCGATGCTCGTGCGCCTCGCGTTCGCGTTCATCGTCATCGGCTTCGGCACCAAGGCGGGCCTGTTCCCCATGCACACCTGGCTGCCCGACGCGCACTCCCAGGCTCCGAGCCCGGTCTCCGCGCTGCTCTCGGGCGTGCTGCTCAAGTGCGCCATGCTGGTGATCATCCGCTTCTACTCCCTGTCCATCATCACGGTGGGCGACACCTATCCGCGAACGCTCCTGCTCATCCTGGGCACGCTGTCCATCCTGGTGGCTGCCCTGTGCATCTTCAAGCAGGACGATATCAAGCGCCGCTTCGCGTACTCCTCCGTCGACAACGTCGGCGTGGTCGCGCTGTGCCTGGGTATCGGTGGCCCGCTCGGTATCGCCGCCTGCCTGCTGCACTGCATCTTCCACGGCTTCACGAAGGCGCTCGCCTTCTGCATGGCCGGTAACATCCAGCACATCTACCACACCCGCGACCTGAACAAGATCAAGGGCGTCGTCGAGATCGCTCCCGTCACGGCAGCGCTCACCATCATCGCCCTGCTCGCGCTCGCCGCCTTCCCGCCGTTCGCCCTGTTCATCTCCGAGTTCCTCACCTTCGTGGCCGGCGTCCAGTCCGGTCCCATCTGGGTGGTCGTGCTCGTGGCCATTGGCCTCACCGGCGTGTACTTTGCCCTTACCGGCATCGCGCTCAAGTCCATCTTCGGCAAGGCGCCCGAGGGCATGAAGCGCCACGAGGTGCCCGCCCTCATGATCATCCCCGAGATCGCCCTCGCGATCGTGGTCATGTGGTTCGGTATCGCCACCCCGGTCGCCATCACGAGCGGCGTCGAGGATGCAACGTCCGTCGTTTTGAACCAGAGCGTCGAAGAGCTCCACGAGGCCCCTCTCTACCGCATGGTGTTCAGTTCCCAGACCAAGACAAGTGAGGTGAATTAGCACCATGGCAGAACCTGAAAAGAAGGACTACGCTCGTCGCTGCGAAAGCCACGTCGAGGCCCTGCGTGCTGCAGTGCCGGGCGCTATCGAGAAGGTCGAATGGCAGTGCGAGGACCAGCTGACGATCACCGTCAAGCAGGACAAGCTGCCCGAGGCCGTCCACTACCTGTACTACGAGCGCTACGGCTGGATTCCCGTGATCATCGGCAACGATGAGCGCAGCCTGTGCGGCCGTTACGCCGTGTACTATGTCATCTCCATGGAGGGGGAGGATCCCGGTTGGGTGACCGTGCGCACCGAGGTCGATCCCGCCAAGATGACGTTCCCGTCCGTGACGCCGTTCGTCCCCGCCTGCGTGTGGGGCGAGCGCGAGCTGCGCGACATGTTCGGCCTGATCCCCGAGGGCCTGCCCGATCGCCGTCGCCTGGTGCTTCCCGACGATTGGCCCAGCGGCCTGTACCCGCTGCGCAAGGACTCCATGGATTACCGTTTCCGTCCCGCTCCCGCGAGCGAAATGGAAAACTATGAGTTCTTGGCCGATACCAAGGGCAAGGAGACGACGCTCGTCCCCATGGGCCCGTTGCACATTACCTCCGACGAGCCCGGCCACTTCCGCCTGTTCGTCGAGGGCGAGACGATCGTCGACGCCGACTACCGTCTGTTCTACGTGCACCGCGGCATGGAGAAGGTCGCCGAGACGCGCCTGAACTATGACGCTGTGACGTTCCTCGCCGACCGCATCTGCGGCATCTGCGGCTGCGCCCACTCGGTGGCTTATGCCGAGGCCGTCGAGCGCGCCCAGGGCATTCATGTCCCGCCGCGCGCCCAGTACATCCGTGCCATCATGCTCGAGGTCGAGCGTCTGCACTCGCATCTGCTCAACATTGGCCTGGCGTCGCACTACACGGGCTTCGACTCCGGCTTCCAGCAGTTCTTCCGCGTCCGCGAGAAGTCCATGGACCTGGCCGAGAAGCTCTCCGGTCACCGCAAGACCTACGGCCTCAACGTGATCGGCGGCGTGCGTCGCGACATTTTGGCCGAGCAGAAGCTTTCCACGCTCACGACCATCCACCAGCTGCGCTCCGAGGTTCAGGAACTCGTCGACGTCTTGCTCTCCACGCCCAACTTTATTGAGCGTACGAGCGGTATCGGCATTCTGGACCGCAAGATCGCACGCGACTTCTCGCCGGTCGGCCCGCTCATGCGTGGCTCGGGCTATGCCCGCGATGTGCGCTTTGACCATCCCTTCGACGGCTACGCCGATCCGGATGTTCAGAAGATGCATGCTGCAACGGCAGACACCTGCGATGCCTTCGGCCGCACCGCCGTCCGCATTCAGGAGGTCTACGATTCGATCGACATGATCGAGACCATGCTCGAGAACTGCCCGTCGGGCCCCATCCTCACCACGGATTGGGAGTACACCCCGCACAAGTACGCCATCGGCGCCACCGAGGCACCGCGCGGCGAGGACGTGCACTGGGCCATGCTCGGCAACAACCAGAAGTGCTACCGCTGGCGCGCCAAGGCCGCCACGTACAGCAACTGGCCGGTCCTGCGCTACATGTTCCGCGGCAACACCGTGGGCGACGCGGCGCTGATCGTCGGTTCGCTCGACCCGTGCTACTCCTGCACCGACCGCGTGACGGTGACCGATGTCGCCGCCAAGCGCGACCACGTGCTCGACAAGGAGCAGTTCGAGAACGTCTGGCGCGACAAGTCGCCGCTTGCGGGCGAGGGCACCATGGCCGCTCCGCTCGATGAGGAGGCGCTCTAATATGCTGAAGCTTTGGAAGGTTAACGCCAAGGCCGGCGACGCGACGGTCAAGTACCCGTTTGCGCCGTTTCCCACCAACAAGGACATGCGCGGCAAGCCCGAGCACAATGCCGAGCTTTGCATCGCCTGCGGTGCCTGCGGCGTGGCGTGCCCGGCCGATGCCATTCGTATGGACACCGACCTTGCAGCCGATACCATTACCTGGTCGATCGACTACGGCCGCTGCATCTTTTGCGGCCGCTGCGAGGAGGCCTGCCCCATGGAGGCCATCAAGCTCACCGAGGAGTTTGAGCTGGCCGTCATGAGCAAGGACGACCTCACCAGCAAGAGCGTCTACACGCTCGAGCACTGCTCGCGTTGCGGCAAGCCGTTTGCCCCGCACAAGGAGATCGACTACGCCAAGCGCCTGCTGCAAAAGGCCGGCGGCATGGAGGCCGAGCAGGCCGCCCGTACCGTCGGTATGTGCCAGGAGTGCAAGCGCGAGCTCGACGCCCTGCGCGCCGCCTCGGCCGTAAAGACCGGCAACGCTGCCGGCATGGCTGCCAACGAGACGCTTGCGTCCGGCGAGCCCCAGGGCCCCGGCATGGAGTATCTGGGCGGTCACGGCGTGAACCCGGAGTATATCGACCGCGAGCTCAACCCCGATGCGCCCGAGATTCCCGCCGGTCCTGCGCCGGTCGAGGGCATCATCATGGATTTTGATACGAAGGAGGAGTAACCATGGCCGAACCCACGCTTTTGCCCGAGCGGCTTCAGTACCGCCCGACCAAGATCGAGCTCGACGAGAGCATCGAGAAGGCCAAGGCGACCCTTCTTAAGAAGATCAAGCGCTCGGTGTATGTCTACCGTGTTGACTGCGGCGGCTGCAACGGCTGCGAGATCGAGATCTTTGGTTCCATCACGCCCGTCTTCGACGTCGAGCGCTTTGGCATCAAGGTCGTGCCCTCGCCCCGTCACGCCGACGTGCTGCTGTACACCGGTGCCGTGACGCGCGCCATGCGCATGCCGGCCCTGCGCGCCTTTGAGGCCGCACCCGATCCCAAGATCGTGGTGTCCTATGGCGCGTGCGGCTGCACCGGCGGCATCTTCTACGACAACTACTGCGTCTGGGGCGGCACGGATAAGATTCTGCCGGTCGATGTCTACATCCTGTCTCTTATACACATCTGACGCTGCCGACGAATAGCCTTGTGTAGA
>URGY01000029.1 GCA_900547505.1 uncultured Collinsella sp. | reverse complement strand
CCCGCTGAGCTGGGCCTATGCCGGAATCTCTCCCACAGAAACCACCGAAGAGCCAAAAAATGACGCCTTATACGACTTCGATTCGATTTTGGTGTCGGCCTTGGTGTCAAAAAGAAAAAGGTCAGAGGCACAACACCTCTGACCTGTGCTTTAGATGGTGGGCGATACAAGATTCGAACTTGTGACCCCATCCGTGTGAAGGATATGCTCTACCCCTGAGCCAATCGCCCGTCGCCTTTCGGCAAAAGAGATACTATCATAGCCGCGCCTGGTTTACCAAGAACTTTTTGCCCCCGATTTTAAATTCGTGGGTGCTAGCCAAGCCAAAGCAACCAAAGCAATCGGCAAACCCGCAGTTAAACCGCCCTTTATCGTTTAATCCACGAGGTCTCGGGGCGGCAGATAAGTCGTGCGTTGTTGTAGGCCATGTCGAGCGTGAGGCAGGTGCGCGCTGCGTAGAAGCCGTCCTCGCGCTGGATGGTCAGCGCCAGTTCGGGCTTATCGCCGGTCAGGCACAGCGGCAAGAGCAGCTGGATCCGGCCGCCGTAGAACTGCGGCACAGCGAGCGTGTAGTTTGCGGCGGCGCGGCGGGCGGCCTCGACGACGGCGCCCTCAAAAGCGCGGCGCAGCAGCAGCGAGTTGTCCTCTCCCATCAGGCTGGCGTGGATGCGCGTAAGGTTCTCCTCGTCGCCCAGAATGTGGTCGATGTTGGAGCGGATGGGAAGGCGGTAGTCAAAGACCAGCTCGGAAGGGTCCTCGGCAAAGCGCACGCGGCACGGCAGGTACTCAAACGAGACCAGCATGGGGTCGCTCTCCTTAAAGAAGCCCTTCAAAAACCAGCGCTGGCGCGCGTCGGGTTTGGTGTTGGGCTCAAACAGGCCGTAGATGGTCTCGTAGCGACGCGTGTACAGGCCGGTGTTGAACAGGCATTGGTCGTCGTCGAACACCAGCGGTAGGTTGGACGGCGCGGTCTGGTCCACGTCGCGCTCGGTCAGGAACACCGCCCGGCTAAATGAAAACGACAAGTAGTTTCTGAGGATGCGGTTGCCGGGACCCCAGTCCTCGGGGTCGGCGAGGTCGGCCAGGCGTTCGTAGCAGGGCTCGGGGCAAAACGCGAAGTCGTACACATTGCTGCACAGGGTGCTAGGGAGTTCCATGTGGCGTCCATTCCATTTCATAGTTAGAGTTTGGATGCTTAGATTTTATACGTGCGACGCACCGTCGAGACACACAACGCAATTGCGGCGCAGCTCGTCGGCGAGTTCTGCTCGCGTGCGGTTTCCGGAAACAAGGTCCTGGATCCAGGCGTAGTGCTGGTTGTCTTTGGGTTCCGGGCTATCGGAAAGTACGATTGGAGCACTAGCGGCGTAACAGGAAGGTCCCGCCCGTCAACATCGGCAATCATGAGTTGACAAGCGTAATCATGGCTCAATTGCGGTTTAGCAATAGAATGTCGGGGAATCATCACCAAAGGTTTCGCGCCACTTGTCACAAATGTATCGATGGTTCATGGTGATTAGTTTTGAAAGATCCCTGAGATCCTTAGCCGGAATCTTGCTCTCGTTGTTCGCAAGTGTGCATCCACCATTTTTAGTGAGCCAAAACTTAGTCGAATTTGCAGCTGCCCTCTTTACTCCTACATGGATGTGAACGGGCTCGCCATTTTCTGCAATCCAAAAGAACAGAACATACTGTCCAAAAACAAGAATTCGAGGCATTATGCCACCGCCGGTCCGGCTTTTTGCCGTTCTGCAAGCTCGAAGATAAACGGAGCGTTTGATCTAACGAACTCGGTCAAAAAATCCAGATCGTCAGTAGAAAATCCTTCGACGTTAAACCATTTGACCGCAGGTAGAAAGCATTCTGCATGGTCAAAACCAAAATCAACCGGGCGCTCGACGGCTACGCGAACGGTCCCGTCGTCTCGTGTTTCTGAGTAGGCAAACTGAGTGCCGTCATCTAGCTGAACATAGCTCCAAAGCATTGCTACCTCCTTAGTGTTTATATCCAAGTATAAACAGCCACTTAGATGCATCGTGATGCAAATTGAATTATTCCCATAAGACCTGAACTGCTGATTATTTGTATTACTGAGATTTGAACCACCTCACACTTCAGTGTCTTTTTGGCATGGAAAACCGTCATTGTGCGATGGTCGGACTTTATGTCAAGGATCGTATTCAGATTCAAGCGCCCGCATGCTTAACTACTTGCAGGCGCTTGAATCCTATAGATTACCCAAATGCTGCTCAACAGCCTCCATGCCAACCTCCGCATATTTTAGGAGGCCTTGTATATCGTTGTAGTTCTTGGGCAATCGATCTTTTTCAATACCAGTAATTTTGGCAAATAATTCGATTGTCAGATCGAGTGCGAAGTCGATTAGTTTTTGAATTTCGCCGTAAGTTAAAGGAAGTCGCCTAACGAGCTCATCATATTTCAGTGCTTCCATGTCGCTATGGGCGAAAACCTTATTTCGCTGATCGCGAAGCATGTCAGTTAGTTTACGGAGACTGTTGAGTCGTTTTTTCCATAAATTGGAAAGGTCATAAGTGGTTATGCACACAGTAACCATTCTGTAATGATTTCCGAACAGCTTTTCATCTGAGCGTTGTGACTCAACTTCTTTGGGGTAGAAACGCTCCTCGTCCTTTGCCAATGGATGAACGATTGGATTAAGCCTGTCAAAGTTTGGTCGATCATTAAATAAGGAGATTGCAAGCGCGTCGATTTCAGCAGAATGAGACTTGACGTCTTCTATCAAGTTCCCAATACTGACGTCGCTTTTGGCATCAAATAACCGTGCGCAATTCATGAAACAGGATTCGGTTAATGCAAGTTGTGTAAAGCTGAAGAAGCAGCCAGCGCAAATTACTTCATTCTCATAGTCGGAAGATGCTTTAGACAGTTCGCGAAGGATTGCTAGTTCCGTGTTGGCATAAAATGCCTCGTTGTATAGATAGCTGCAACGCTCAAGCAGCTCAAGAAGGCCGGCGTCTTTTACGTTCTTGGCAGCCTCAACTGTATGATCCGACTCGTGGTTCATGTTAGATAAGTCCCGAGTAATTGTCGTAAAAATTATTCTACTAATTCGTCGTTACGAATATAGCCTTCTATATAGCCTATCGAAATGGTGCTTCAGCAGCGGCACGCAGCAGCTAGAAACACTGTCCCCAGCAGGAAAAGCGCCACAGAGGCGACGATCCAGTTGGTGTCGCCGGTCTTTGGGAGTGCCGCAGTTGTTGCGGTGGCAGCCTTGGGCTTGGGGACTTTGGCGACCGTGGCCTTGGTTACTGTCGTTGTTGTCTTGGTTGTTGTGGCCGCGGGTTTCAGTGCGGGATTTGCCGTGGGCCCTGTGGTGGGCTCTCCGGCAGCGGGGGTAGCATCGGCGGGAGACTTTTCCACGCTATCGTCAGGCACCTCGCCCCCACCGGTCTCCCCCGCCGGATGCGTGGCTACATCGGGCTCAACCACCACATGCGGTGCTACCGCACCGGAGGCATCCACCACGCCGCTAGCACCAAAAGCCCCACCAACAGGCGACACAAAGCGCGCGGACACAAGCGACCCGCCCGTGCACGCAACGCCGCTGTCGGCACCGGTCGCATCGAGCCACGAGGCGTCAACGGAAAGCCGACAGCCGGCCGAGCCATCACTAAGGCCCGCATCCTGCAGATGCATGCCGTAGACGCGCACGACCGCTCCGGACCCGGCGCCCGCGGCAACGACTCGCCCGCCGCCGCGCACGGCCATGTCGCCAGCGATCACGCCGGCAACCGCTTCGTCCGTAATATCGGCCCCGTCCGCCCGGGCATCGACGGTGCAGCCGTCCACCACGAGCGCCTGCGAAACGTAGATCCCGCACTGCGAGCCCGTCGCCGTCAGGGTCCCGGTACCGCGAAGCGTCAGGTTGCCCCACACCTCCATGCCGCATAGCGTGATGTCCGCATCGGGCGCATGTGACTCCGTCACGGAGTTTTGCCCGGCAAGCGTCAGCACCAGGTCGCCGTCGGCGCCGATGGCCTCGCCCGCGTAGCCGTTAAGCTCCAAGTGGTCGGCATCGGTCCAAGCCCAGCCGGGGCCCGACACGCCCGGCTCGTAGTACGTCGCGCCCGCGATGATGAGGCTCTCAGCGCCCGCGGCATAAGAAGACCCGCCCAGCAAAAAGCATAGGCAGGCCATGGCAGCGATCGCAATGTGATGACGGCTGGTGTGGGACTCGGCAGCAAACATACCCGCTCCGATCTTCGCGGGAGCCAATAGAATATGCACCAGAAAATGCCCTGGTGGCAGCACTTATTAGTTTAGCGAGATCGATGCAGGAGCAAAGAGAAATCGCGTGGGCAACTCCCACAATTAGGTGTAAATCGTTTTGCCAGTCGGTGAAAGGAAGAATCGGCTTACAACCTCCGTTTCGATTCTTCAAAAGCGCAGGTAGCATCCTTCAAATTGACAGCATGATACTCCGAAGTGAATCTGAACTTGCGTCAAGACATCTCAAGCAATCTGAATTTCGTAATGTAGATGCGATGCAATAAGAACATATATTCGTTATGTTTGGGTGTTGATGATGGAGGGCTGCGTCGCGATTGAACTGCTCTTTCGGGCCTTCTCTACGAATTCGCTGATCCAAGATCTTGTTGTGTTCTTGAGGATCCGGATGTTTTCGGTCGCTTCAATGTCGATTTCCATCATTGCCCTGTCGGCGATGTCGTCCGGCAATGTCGGCAAGCCACTGGGAGCAGTCTCCCTGTACTTCTTGGCAAACATGGATACGTATCTTTCGACAAAGAACTTTTTGTCGCTTACGCTTAGCTTGGAGAAGTGGCTCATCAAATTGAAGCGGGAGAGGAGTTCTGCCGGGAAAGTTTCATTGATCTTCCCGAGGGGGCAGTTTGTCGTGAATACGATGATGAACCCGTGGAGATCGTGCTCCATCCCTTGGGAGTCCGTGAACGATCCTGTCTCGAGGAGATCGAGGAAGAAGTTCCAGACGGCGGGTTCAGCTTTCTCGAACTCATCCACCAGGAGAATTCCGGCATCGGACGAGTCGATCTTCTTTCCCAGCTCGCCTTCTTCGCTTCCCATGTATCCTCTCGGGCTGCCAATCAGGGAGTTTAGAGAGTCCTTGCTGCTGTAGTTCCCAAGATTGACTTTAGGGAGGGGCTGGCATGGCGCGATTGCCTCGCAGAGAATCTTGGCGACTTCTGTTTTCCCGACACCCGAAGGGCCAAGAAGGAGCAACGAGAACACCGGCTGCTCGTCGAGCGCGTTGAAGAGCCTGAAGCTGCGCGATCGGGATTCGAAGGAGCGTTTGAATTCGATCTGGCCTATGAGCTCGCTTTCGAGGGTGGTGAGGACCTGTTTGAATTCGAGTTCGTCGAGGGATACGAGTGTTCTCTTTACTCTTTTGTCCTTTTGGGCGTCCTTATCGATCTCGATGTCGCATTCTATAATGTCGTCGAACATGGTTCTCAATTGGTATGCTCCTTCGTTCACGGTTTTATCGTCTCCGATGAAGAGGGTGCCAAAGGGTAGCTGGTGGACGAGGAGCTCGAATTTCGATGTCAGCTGAAGATCGCCCGAGAGTAACCCCACAAGTGATGAAACGTCCACGACGAGCTTTTTCTCGGAGAGGAGCTCGGAGATTTGGTCGCTTCCGTGTAGTTCGAGAAGCGACATCAACTTGAAGCCGCCGTCTCCGAGCTGGTCGATCAGGGCTTTATACTGGGATTTGTTGTATGTGACGAGTTTGCGCATGGCGTTGCCTATCAAGCCTCGAAGGACACTGCCTGAATGACAGCAAGGATGTCTATGTAATAGCCCTGTTCTACCCGATTGCCGCCGCCGGTCATGGCGGTGGGTGACGGGTTCTTTCCGCATATAACAATGTCGTTCTGCGGCGTGCGTTTCGGGTCGTCTGGCTGTTGGAAGTAATCGAGGGGGCTCTTCATCTGGGCCGGGGTGATTTTCCCTTTGCATATCCCGACGATGCCGACCTTTCCGATGAGCAGGTCGTCGATTGTGTACCCGCTTTCGAACATTTCTTCTCCATCGAGGGGAATCTTCGCGTACAGCGGCGTTCTTCTTCTTGCGCGGTTTCCTCTGAGCTTGAAGGCTGCGCCGTCTCCTATGAAGGATTGCATCATGTGGCCGATGTCGAGGTCTCCGGCATCGGGGACGGTGATTCCGTCGAAGGTCCCGCTCATGATCGCCATGATGCCTCGAATCTCCTCCTCATTGATGAGCTCCAGCGAGACATCGCCGATGTATGCGAGGTCGCCTTCTGCAAGCGTTGTTCCGCTTTCGGGGGCTTTGCAATGCTCCATTATGTCGGCGAGCATCCGGCTATTTGTGTTCACGTATTCGAGGGTGTCCACGATCTTCTCTTGTTTTTCGTGCCTGACGCTTCCTTCGAGTTTTGCCCTGAGTTTCGTCAGAAAGGGAGGGTTGAGCTCCGCTTCGGCGTTCAATGATGCTCTCTTTGTCGTCCCGTTCTGGTTTTCCTTGGAGCTTGTAGTCTTGAGTTTGTTGTCCAGGAGCATCCTCGTCTCGAACACCTTCTGCTGATTCATGTAGTAGACGGTGAAGAGGCCTGGCATTTTATTTTCTGGCATAGTTCCTCCGCTCCTTTCCTTTAGCGTGGGGCTGTCGTTGTTTCCGCCCCTCGTTATCCGCGTACCATCCGTTTCACACCATACGTATCATTGCCACTCCGAAAAAGCAATCGGACCCACCATGCAGCCGAGACGGACAGAAGACCGTGAGCACAGCGAAGAAGACGTGACTGGCGCATCCTTCAATCTATGCAACAAATGAAATCAAGCCGGCACCGCGCAAGCGCAAAACAAGACCGCTGGCACTGAAGCGCACGGCAAGTGGAGCATCGGTGCTACTTCTGTACGGGATACCCAAATCGGCTCTCAAGCTCCTCCAGATTTCTCAAGAACAAACGCCTTCTCATTGATCCAGTTTTCGTTTCAACGTTCGTTTCTTCCAGTGCAGTCTTTATCTCAAGTATCCATTCAACTAAATCCGCCGATGGCACCCCACCCGGAATCCAAACGTTATGAAGATGCACAAAGAACTTGCGAAGCGCCTCTTGATTCGCCGCATCTTCTCTACAAAATGACTCGACAATGACTCTCGGACTAGCATTAACCAACACTTTGACATCGCGTTCTGCAGCATCGTTGAGAAGTCGAGCAATCTCCCTGCCCGTCAGTCCCTCTGCTCCCTCAGATATCATCAACTGACTCGACATCTTTTTATTCAGCTCTGTCCGAGCATAACGCTCAAGTTCTTCGGCGAGCGCCCGTCTTTTCCGCCTTTCGTCTGCACTAAATACTGGTCCAGAGAGGAGCTCAGAAGCTTTGTCTAGATCGGCATCGATCACTTTCTTGCAATATTTGATAAAGTCATTTTGCGAAAATGGACATTCCCATTTGAGGTCAGATAGCAGGTAATAAACCTCGAGCACGTCGTGCAAACAATCGACTGAATAATGTGCTCTAGTAACTAAATCATAGTACCGCTGCGCGAGGCCATCTACATTATCGTCATCAAGATCGTAGGCGCACCGCATACTTTTAGCGATCTCCCTAACTTCGAGGGTATCGCGGTTGCTCGGGTACCGTTTCCAAATGTATGTTTTAAACCCTTGTTCGAGATCTTCAATATCTACATCGCCTGAAGGGTCGAATGCCTTACCTATCACGGAGAAATCAGAGTATTGCTCGTAAAGAGACACTCTGCGATCGTATTCCAGCGCCTCCGGACTGAGCCATTCCTCTGGCTTTCCGTTTTGTGGCATGGAAGGTGCGTTCCCCATGGAGGTCAACAAAGCAAAATGGACTGCGTCCCGTAGAGCGTAAAACCGGTTTTGAAGTGCAATTCCTGTATTTTGAAGCACCTCAAGGCTGCAAATTCTTCTGATTAGCTCATGAGCACGAATCATTGCCCGAGCATTTACGCATCCGCTGGCCTCTACCCCCGCAAGTATGGCGCTATGCATATCAAGGTCTTCCGATGGGCGACAATCTCCCATGAGAATTTCTTTGGCCAATGCAGACGGGCACGGCTTGAAAGGATAGACTTTCCAAATTAGCTTTTCGCGTACGTCCCTATCGAACTCTCGCATCGATTGCACATCACTTCCTTCCCAGGCATTTGAAACCAGCATGACCTTCAATCCAAGTCTTTCGACAAGATCGTTCATCGTTCCGAATAGCGCCAAATCGTCGCTATGTTTAGAACGCCTCTCCACATCATCGAATACAAGAAAGTGCTTCTTTTTGAGCATTATGCAGGCAACGGATTGTATCCCGACGGCGAGATTCACCGATAATCCCGTTCTTTTAATTAAAGCCCTCGAAATACCGTTGAGGGCGCCCCCTATAGTTTTGGCAGCAGCTTGCGCCTTCATACCTTTATCGCTAAGGTGTACAAGCGCCATCACAATACGTTCGTATAGATCATCAGCAGTGGCAATTCCGAACATGGAAACGCGGACAAGGTTGTATTCGCCCTTTTCGAGATACTCGTTGAGTTTCCCTTCGATGAATCGGGTCTTTCCCGATCCCCAATCTCCCTCAAGTGCAATTGCATATTGATTGTCCTTATCCTTGAGATAGGAATCGATATGACAGATGAGCTGATCAGCAGGTTCTTTTGACCGGCATGTCTCCATTATTCCCTCCTGCATAAACTTAGAGCGAAAGATTTCCTTCGCCGCGCTAGATCAAACCGCAACCGAGGCCGCCCCGTCCACAACAATGATGTCACAAGCTTGATTGAAAGCTGGCAGTCGAGCCATGCTCAGTCCGCGCTATGTGTTTTGAGGCGACGCCGATGCGACGCGAGCACATCGGTCAGGATGCGATCGGTGGTCAACGTGGCAGGCCTATCTGCGAGCGAAATAGAAAAGAAGCGGCGCTGCCAATGGTAGCGCCGCTTACATCATCAAAGAAGAATCGCTATCGATCGCCTCGGGGACTCTTCGTTCAAAACCAGAGTGTGTCGATTACCATTCATCGAAGTCCATCCACTCCACAGGCAGCATCAGACCGTAATAATCGACGGGCGTTTTGAATCGAATCCTGCCCAAATGACCGTCGCTCTTCCGCACCCAACTGCGTCCGTAGCGATCGGTGAAAGCCACCTCGCAGCCGAGGGCCTTATGCATCGAGCAATCGAGATGCCCGATACACCTCACGGTTTTGCCCGGAGCAACGGACGAGAGTAGAACTCTGCAGCCACACCCCTCGACGTCCCTCCCGTCTTGAGGCCCGGCACCTTGGACGAGCGCGGCAGTGAGGATAACTTGGTAAACGACGTCGTTGCTATTGTTCATCACTTCTAGTCCGAACTGCGGCCCGAAATCAACCCTGCACCTGCCAACCGTGGCCGTCTCCCCCTCGGGCATCCTGACCACACGGGCACAGATGGCCGAGGCCTGGCTCCGCGCGGCCGCCCGGCGGCCCCGTATCAGCGTGACAATCCACTGGAGGAGAGTGAGCGCCAACGAGAGGAAAGCAACAGCCGTGCCGAAATCGATTTGACCGTTGAAACTAATTACAACGCTATCTGGGAACATTTGGTCAACCCATCCGCCAGCGCCGCCGCCTCAAGGAGAGGCTTCCGGTCAACGGGCCCCACTTGGCGAACGGCTCGCTTCTCCCGTCGCACATCCCGCATTCTGGCCGCAGGCCTCTCGTGAATCCATGGGTAAAAGAGCACGCGGTAGCGCTCGTAAAACCCTTCTCCAGGCATATCATCATCGGAGCGCACGATATCACAGTCTCCTTCCTCTACAGATTCCGCCTTATGGAGACCCTACACCAACAATCGCGACACTACCTTCGCCATCGGCTCGTCGGCGTCCAAGCGCCACCTCCAATCAATCTCGCCCCGCCGCGAAAAGCAGGAAGCCGACCCGAAGGACGGCTCCCCAGTGTCCCGTGCGGCGGAGGATGACCGCACGGCTATGTTCCTAGACGTGTCGTCATGCCGAGGGCCGCCCCGGAGGACGGCCCTCGGCATGGCGTTCGGGCTACAGCCCGATGAGCCCCCTGAGTCCAGGGTGGGAGAGCGCCATCATCGCAGCCATGATGACCACGAGGACGACGTCTGCGGCGATCAGACAGTTCCTCGGCCATTTTCCCAGCTCGACATTCCGATGGTTGAAGGACATCTTCCAGATGAAGACCAGCAGGATGCAGACCGTGTTGATGAGCACGAAGCCCACGAGCGCGGCGAGGAGCACGATGGCGCGTATGCCGCCGTCGATGCCGAGCGCGCCCATCGCGGAGGTCGAGAACCCGACGCCGCCGTTGAAGGCGAGCACGACCGCCGCGAACACGCCGAGGATCGCGATGTACTCCATCCTCGTCTTGTCGAGGCGCTCGTCGAACTCCCTTTCCAGCTCTGCGCGTTTCTGGTCCGCCTCGTCCCTTTCCGCTTTCACTTCGGCGATTGCCGCTTTGAATGTGCGCATGGCCTGCTGCTGTTCGATGTCGTGGCTCAGCCTCGTCTTTTCCAGGTCGATGTGGTCGGCGAGTTTGAGGACACTTTTCGCCTGGTCACAAAATCCATGTTTCGTCAGGTTGTCATGGATGATGCGAATGTTCTCGGCGAGGCAGTTGACCGAATAGGGGACCCCTTCGTCCAAGTCCCCAGGGGACTGCCCGAGTGCATTGAATACCAGGTCGCAGATGTCGGCATATCTATGGCGATAGGGCTCGCTCCCCCCATATAGCTTTACGAAGAAGTTCGAGGCTCGGCGGATGTCATCCTGGGAGAGCACCGCAGCATCATCCGTGCTGGCGAGGGATTCGAGCATGTCGCGGAGAGCCTTGCGTTTCTCTGCGTCGTCGCTGCCTGCGTTTATTGGGGGAACTTTCAGGGGTGGCTTCGAAAGAGTCCCAATCTTGCTGGTGAGCAGAGAGAGGGCCCTTTCGAAGTTTTCGGCCGCCTTTGCGTAGTCTTGCTCGGTCACTCAGAGACCTCGCTAGCGCACTGCATGATCAATTCATTTGGGATGATTCCCTTGTGTAGGCGCTTCTGGTTGTAGATGACGTCCCACGGAGACCCCTCGGCGTGTGAGATCCTGACGAGCTCCCATGGGGATTTCTCGGCGAGCATGTCCACCCCCGCATCCAGAAACGGGCGGATGGAATCATTTATCTCGGTGTCGAACTCGCGTTTTATCGGGAAGCCGCCGCAGTCAGAGAACTTAACGTAGACATCTCTGATGACCGGGCCGTAGGGCCATGCCTCAAACTGGTCGGCGAATAGCAGCTCGCCGGTCTCGCTCGCGTGTATGACTTGCAGGAAGTAAAGAATCTTCTGGAGCTGAAGATTGCTGATTGGCGTGTCATGGCGATATCGCCTGCTGACGGCGTACTCGGCGATTTCCATCGCACAGTACTCTGTCCCGATTTGGACTTTCATCTGTTTCCTCCTTTCCCAAATCATACCAGTGATGTGCTTCCCATCTGCGCTTATCGTGATAAAAGCATCTCAGCTCGCCCGGACAAAAAACGGACGGTCCCTCCAGCGGGGGTTCCGGTCTCGGACGCGCCCCCTAGTCCTCCACGGCCCCAGCACCAGGGCGAACGGCACGTGCGGCAGGAACGCCATGAGCACGAGCGCCGTGACCGCAATGCCCAACGCCCATTTCACGTCTTCGCCAATCACTTCATCTCCTTCCGCTCGAACCTGCAGAAGCGCGCACATGCGCCCAAGGTCGCTACCGTGTATCTCGCGATCACCACATCCCTCGCTAATGGCGCGCGTGGCCCTGCGGTCGGCGAGCCCGGACTCGAGCACCCAGCTGACCACCGAGCAGATCGAGGGGTTCTGCCCCAAGGCGTCCGAGGCGCTCGAAGAGGCCGAGGCCGACGCGCTGGCCTACCTCGACTTCCCCTACGAGCACCACGTGAGACTTCGCACCAACAACGTGCAGTAGCGCGCCAACCGCGAGCCCAAGCGCCGCGGCTGCGTGGTGCAGGTCTTCCCCAGCAGGAAGTCGCTCATCAGGATGATGGGAGCGGTGTTCTCAGAGATGGACGAGGGCTGGGCCGGACGCCGCCAGTTCAACGAAGACCCCATCGGCAGGGCCGTCGAGGGCGCCAAGGTGAACGCGCCTGCCTACGAGGGCCCTGCCGCCGAGCACGCGGCCGGGATCATCGCACTCGTCGCGGCCGGTAACCCCGTTGTCGGCAGGAAGGCGGCGTGACATAGGCTAGAATGACGGCATTCTAGATGATTCTCGGTTCCTCGGGCAGCCTGCGGCCACCCTCGAGAACCGAGCCCTACATCATGATTCGCGACACTACCATACTGTTGATAAGCGAAAGGGGCTTGCGATGCGTAAGTCAGCAAGATACTTGGGGCGGGATGTTGGGCTTAACGCAGAGGAGGTGAATGTCTGGCTGAAGGAAGAAGGCTACCTCGAAGGCGAACCTGGAGATTATAGGGTCACCGAGAAGGGGCGTCCTTATGCCACGCAGAGGCACTGGGAAACCGGAAGCCCTAATCATGCTGGCTATGTTTCCACGTCATGGAAAGAGGAAATCCTCAATGAAATTGGCCCGCTTTCCCCGGAACGCAGACGTGAGCTTTCCGATTCGGTTGCAGCCAATCGCGCCGAAAAGAAAAGGCAGAGAGAAGAGTGGGAGGCATCGCTTGCGGCAAATGGCGATGACAGTCTTGATGACGGCCAGCGCGATGGCAATGATGCCTCCGATTCGAACGGTGGCAAGGTGGCGGCTGCTGCGATTACCGTAATTGCCGTTAGCTTTCTGGCGGTGAAAGGTGCTCAGGCGGCAAAGCCTCATGTCGAAAAATGGTGGCGTGAGACCGCGCGTCCAAAGATTGTCAAGACAAAGAAAAACGTTATGGCGAAGTTCAAGGGAGTATCTGACGAGCAGGGCGAGGAGGCTGATCCTAAGACAACGGAGAAGACAGCAGATTAACCTTTAGCGCCTTTCAGTGGCGAGGAGAAGCAGCACGCTGCGCCCTCACCCACGCAAGATGTCGTCCATAATTGCGAACCTCACTGCTTCGATCGAGTGGTCGTTGCCGTCGGGGATGCCCTCAAGCCACGTCCCGTCGCAGTCGTGGTCGTGGTCGTACTTCTTGAGCCTGGACTTCTCATGCGCCAGCGGGCAGCGCACCGGGTCGATGCAGATTTTGCGCACCCTGCCAGCACTCGTAGGAGAGCCGCCTCGTGTTGCTCTTGGGCACGAGCCTCACCTGCAGCCCCACCTTGCGCCGCACATGGCCATCGACTGCTTGCATTCGGGCGTTTCGCCGCACCAGATCAGATCGCCGTGCAGGTATACGTCCCCGCCGGGCTCGTCCGCGTAGGCGTACAACTGGGTGAATAGCATCACCACAGTATTTATGGCGAGGAAGGCCACAAGCAAAGGCGCAAGAAATACAATACACGACGCACGACGCTCCACCAACCAACCGCCATTCAGGGACACATTCGGCCAACTGCGCACTAAACAAAGCGGGGTCCGGAGCGCTAGTCCGGGACCCCGCTTTGTTTCGCAAGGGCTGCTACCTCTACTGCCCCTGCGCGCGGTAGCGGGCCTCGGTGGCCTCCTTGGCCGGTCGCCACCAGGACTCGTTGGCCACGTACCAGTCGATGGTCCGCTTCAGGCCCTCGGCGAAGTCGGTGTGGGCCGGCCTCCAGCCCAGCTCGCGCTGGAGCTTCGTGGAGTCGATGGCGTAGCGGCGGTCGTGGCCGGGGCGGTCGGCGACCCAGTCGAAGTCC
>URGY01000028.1 GCA_900547505.1 uncultured Collinsella sp. | reverse complement strand
ATGCAGCGTAGTCTCGTGGGCTCGGAGATGTGTATAAGAGACAGCTACACCGAGGAGCAGGCCAAGGAGTTCATGGCCGAGGATCCCTCCAAGGTCTTCGTCGAGGATTCCGGCCGCGGCTGGCGTCGCGTCGTCGCTTCCCCCGATCCCAAGAAGATCGTCGAGGCTGACTCCATCCTCAACCTGCTCGACAACGAGTTCATCGTCATCGCCTGCGGTGGCGGCGGCATCCCCGTCGTCCGCGACTACGAGAACAAGGGCTGCTACAAGGGCGTTCCCGCCGTCATCGACAAGGACCTGGGCGGCGAGCTGCTGGCCGAGGACTGCGACGCCGACGTTCTGTTCCTGCTGACCGCCGTTGAGCATGTCGCCATCAACTTTGGCAAGCCCAACCAGGAGGAGCTCGAGGACCTCACCGCCGACGAGGCCGAGCGCCTGGCCGACGAGGGCCAGTTCGGCAAGGGTTCCATGGAGCCCAAGGTTCGCGCTGCTATCAAGTTCGCGCGTTCCCGCAAGGGTCGTACCTGCATCATCGGCGCTCTGGACAAGGCCGCCGAGACCATGGCCGGTCTCTCCGGTACCCGCATCCACGAGTAGTCTCTACTCTGCTGCCTCTCTTGTGGGCGCCAGGCAAAGCGCCCACAAACTAGCCTCTCTTCATGAGCCCCGCAGTCCGCTCCGACTGCGGGGCTTTTGCTACTCACCTAGTCATTGGGGACGTTCTTAAATGACTAGTCAAACAAGAGCGTCCCCAATGACCACTCATTTAAGTCTGTCCCCAATGACTAGTAGTAGGCCCACATGGCTTCGACTTCGTTGAGGACCTCTACGACGCCCCAGCGGCGGGCGCTGCGGCTGGCCGAGTTGGGGTCGTAGACGCCAATCTGGTTGGCATCGTCGATGCCGTAGAGCACGATGTAGTGGCCTACGTTGGTAAACGTACCGGGGCGCACTGCGGCGATGACGGGCGCACCCGAGCGAAGTGCTTGGGTAATCGATTCGCGATCGTTATAGAGCTGTGTTCCGTTGAGCCCCAGCTGCCACGCACCGCCTGTCATAAACGACCACTCGGTGGCACCGGTGGGGGCGTAGTTGCCGGCTTCGGCCAGTGCGCATATATCGACCGGCGTCTTATCGGTATGGCCGGTCTTAAAGATATAGACCATGGTGAGGCAGGTAGGACCGCAAGCGTTTTCGCGAATAGTGCCACCGGCATAGGGCAGCTCCGACCATGCGGGGTCAATTTGGTAGATGTGGGGCATGGTGCCGGCCTGCCATTGCGAGCGTGGGGTCGAGAACGCAAAGGAGTAACCGGGCGCGACGGGAGCTTTAAGCAGCTTGTCTTCGGCAGTGGGCTCAAGACCGGCTGATCCGTGGGAGATACAGGATCCCAAAAACACAAAGACGAGGCAGGCGGCGATGGAGCAAAGCGCAAGGCGTAGACGGCGGGCCGGAAGCGCGTGGCTTGTGGTGTGCGACGCGGGGTGAGGGGCGGAATTGCCGCGATCGCGTTGAGGTCGCGAAAAGGAGCGTTTGACGTAGTAGTCGGTCTTATGTCGATCGTAGCGGCGTGGCTGCGATGTGTCGGTCTGGCGTTGGCGTGTGCTTGTACTCACGCGGTCTGACTGCTGCACGGTACGGCTTTGTTGTCGCGAAGAAGCCCCGAGCTGCTCTTGGGGGCGCTGCGGGTTGTCGTTGTCGGAGGTGATTCTGGGCGTTGGCGTGGTGCGGCCGGCAAGGCGCACGCTTTGTGGCCGTTGGTCGCCGTCATTGTATCCGTATGCCATTCGAATCACCTTGCCTCATGTGTAACTTGTCTATCCTACATAAAAAGATGCACGACACATGGGTATGTGCGCCAAAAGCCTGACAAATGGTATGAACGTTGCCGCGCCGCGCGCCAAGCGTCACGGCAACAGGTATTCAAAAGCAGACAAGATGAAAGCGTCCAAGACGAATGACGTCTCCCGCCGTTCGTCCCAAAAACGGCGCCGCTCGTTTTGCAGTTCTGCCTTCGGTCGAGCTACAAGCGGCGCTGCTGTGCCAAGGCCGTATCTTAAAGCCACGAAATAAAAGCGCGCGGCAAAACGGACCGCGCAAGGGGTGACGTCAAGGGGCGTCAAAAAGGAAAGGAGGGGAACAATGGCGGACAAGAACGCAGAGGTTGCAGTCGAGGATAACGGCGGCATGAAGAAAACGCTCTCGCTCTGGAACTTCTTCACCATCGGTTTCGGTGCCATCATCGGTACCGGTTGGGTTCTGCAGGTCGGCGACTGGATGGTCGTGGGCGGCGGTCCCGTTCCCGCTATGATCGCATTCCTCTTGGGTGCAATCTTCCTCGTGCCCGTCGGAGCTGTTTTCGGTGAGCTCACGGCCGCTATCCCCATCTCGGGCGGCATCGTCGAGTATGTCGATCGTAGCTTTGGCCGTACGCTGAGCTACATCACCGGATGGCTTTTGGCCCTGGGCAACGGCATCCTGTGCCCGTGGGAGGCCATCGCCATTTCGACCCTCGTGTCCGAGATGTTCGGCAGCCTGCCCGGCCTTGAGTGGCTGCGCGCCGTCAAGCTCTACACCATCCTGGGCGCCGACGTTTACCTGTTCCCGACGTTGATCGCGCTCGGCTTTGCAGTCTACGTCATCTTCCTCAACTTCCGCGGCGCCAGCTCGGCTGCCAAGCTCCAGGCCTTCCTGACCAAGGCCCTGCTCTGCGGCATGCTGCTCGCCATGGGCGTCTCACTGTTCACCGGCTCGCCGGACAACGCCATGCCCGTGTTCTCCCAGGTCACCGGCGCTGGCGGCGGCAAGGCCGCTACCGAGAGCACCAGCCTGTTCGCCGGCATCGTGTCGGTCCTGGTACTGACCCCGTTCTTCTACGCCGGCTTCGACACCATTCCTCAGCAGGCTGAGGAAGCAGCCGAGGGCCTCAACTGGAACAAGTTCGGCAAGATCATCTCCCTGGCACTGCTGGCCGCCGGCGGCTTCTACATGGTCTGTATCTACTCGTTTGGCACCATCCTCGACTGGCATGAGTTCGTTAAGAGTCCGGTTCCCGCGCTCGCCTGCCTCAAGGGCATCAACATGCTCCTGTACCTGGCCATGCTCGTCATCGCCACGCTTGGACCCATGGGCCCGATGAACTCCTTCTACGGCGCCACGAGCCGCATCATGCTCGCCATGGGCCGCAAGGGCCAGCTGCCCGAGCAGTTCGCCGAGGTCGACCCCAAGTCCGGCGCCCCCAAGCTCGCCTGCGTCGTCCTGGGTGTCATCACCGTCGTCGGTCCGTTCCTGGGCAAGAACATGCTCATCCCTCTGACCAACGTGTCGGCTCTCGCCTTCATCTTCTCCTGCGGCATGGTCGCCCTCGCTTGCCTGCGCATGCGCTTCACCGAGCCTGACCTGCCTCGTCCCTACGAGGTGCCCGGCGGCAAGTTTGGCATCGGCCTCGCTATCGCTGCCTGCGCCATCATCATCGGCCTGCTCGTGATTCCGTTCTCTCCCGCCTCCCTCAACATGGTGGAGTGGAGCATCGTGATCGGCTGGTTGGCTATTGGCCTGGCTCTCATGGCCTTCACCAATTCCCGTAAAATGTAACGCCGAGCCGGGGCGGATCAGGTGCGCGGGACCCTCTCTTCCGCGCACCGAACCCGGCACCACTTGGGTAGCTTTGTGAGGCCTTAACCCAACACGGCCTCGCCCACTATATGGATCCATAAGGAGGAACCATGTCCACTAAGTATGCAATCGTTGGCGGCAAGCTCATCGACGGTACCGGCGCCGAGCCGGTCGAGAACTCCCTCGTTCTCGTCGACGACAACGGCAAGATCGAGTACGCCGGCGCCATGCAGGACCTTCCCGAGGGCGTTGAGGTCATCGACGCCGCCGGCAAGACCGTCCTTCCCGGCCTGATCGACACCCACCTGCACTTCTCGGGCAACTTGACCGACGATGACACCGACTGGGTCATGCAGCCGCTCCTCGAGAAGCAGGCCGTCGCCGTCAAGCAGGCCTACGACTGCCTCACCCACGGCCTCACCACCGTCTGCGAGATCGGCCGCTTTGGTATCCAGATCCGTGACTGCATCGACAAGGGCGTCTTCAAGGGCCCGCGCGTTCTGGCCACCGGCCTTGGCTTCTGCCGCGTTGCCGGCCACGGCGACTCCCACCACTGCAGCCAGGAGCTCAACAAGGAATCGCACCCCTGGGGCGATCAGGTCGACGGTCCTTGGGATCTGCGCAAGGCCGTCCGTCGTCGCCTGCGCGAGAACCCCGATGCCATCAAGATCTGGGCTACCGGTGGCGGCATCTGGCGCTGGGACTCCGGCCGCGACCAGCACTACTGCTCCGAGGAGATTCAGGCCGTGGTCGAAGAGGCCAAGATGGTCGGCATCCCCGTGTGGAGCCACTGCTACAACAACCACGCCGCTGCCTACGATTCCGTTCGCTTTGGCTGCGAGCAGTTGATTCACGGCTTCGATATCGATGAGCGCACCATGGACCTCATGGCCGAGCAGGGCACCTTCTTCACTCCGACGATCGCCTTCCTGCCCACCTGGTACGCCACCTATCCGCCCGTCTACGTTCCCGAGCTGCACGACAAGTACGAGGGCACCCTGGTCGAGAAGGAGCTGCAGCGCAACTACGACTGCCTGCGCGAGGCCAAGAAGCGCGGCGTCGTCATGACGATCGGCTCCGACTCCTTCTCCTTCGTCACCCCGTATGGCACCTGCTCCATCGAGGAGATGTACGAGTTCGTCGACAAGATCGGCTTCACCCCGGTCGAGACCATCACCTGTGCAACCCTCAACGGTGCCAAGATGTGCCACATCGAGGACGAGACCGGTTCCATCGAGGCCGGCAAGTGCGCCGACCTGCTGGTCGTCAACGGTGACGTCGCCGCCGACATCCACGTGCTCAACACCGACAACATGGACGTCATCATGAAGGACGGCTGGATTGTCGAGGCCGGCACCTTCGGCGAGGCAAACAAGTACAGCGCCTAAGCTACCGTTCATCGATGGCTTGATGTAAAACACAGTATTTGATTGCATAATGCAATGGAGAGGGTCGCTTGCGGCCCTCTTTATTGCTATGGGGTGCATCAGTAAGAAGGAGATGACGGTGGGTCTCAATAGGCTGATTCTGGGCAAGAGCTACAACTCTACCAAGGTCTTTCGTACCGCTCAGCATGTGGTTCAAGCCATCTTGCTCGGTATTGTCGTTCCGCTGCTTATCCTGCTGCTCATCTGGGATCTAACCGATAATCCCAATCCCGTTCCGGCCGTTGTCGTCATTGCCGGCTTGGTCATGCTGTGCTTCTTCTTCTCGTACGTCTTTGTCGTTCCCGACGACCTCACATCGAGCGCAACCGACCGCACGCTCGCCATCGCTTCAAAAATATTCGCCTACACGTCGCGCGGCCTTACGCCCGAAGCTGCCCTGGGCGCCTCTAAGATCATCCTGTCCGAAACTATCGCCTCTGCCATCTGCTTTACCGACGGCAAGCAGGTGTTGGCAAGCTGGGGCGAGGACTCGGCAAAATGCCCCGCGGGCACCCCGGTGGTACTGCGGACTACGCTCAACGTGATCAACAGCGGTGAGCAAAGCGTGTTCTCGCGCGATGCCTCGACCGAGACGGGTGGCTACTTTCCGCGCCTGCGCGCCGGTATTGTCGCACCGCTTACCGTGCGCGGGCATTGCGTGGGCACGCTCGAGCTGTATTATCCCCGTCTGAGCAGCATCGATATGCGCCAGACGGCGCTTGCCTCGGGCTTTGCCGACCTCATTTCCACGCAGCTTGCGAGCTTTGAGCTCGAGCGCCAGGACGAGCTTACGGCCCGCGTGGAGCTGCGCGCCTTGCAATCGCAGGTCGATCCTCATTTTCTGTTTAACACCATCAGCACCATCGTGTCGCTCGTACGTACCGAGCCGGACAAGGCCAGGTCGCTGCTGATCGACTTTTCCAATTACTACCGTCAGACGCTTTCTGATTCCGATACCCTCACAACGCTCGAGCACGAGGTGGAACAGGGCACTCGCTATATCAATCTTATGCAGGCCCGGTATGGCGACGGCCGTCTGCGCGTCTCGGTCGATATCGACTTTGAGGTGCGCGATTGCATGGTACCGCCGTTTATCTTGCAGCCGTTGCTCGAAAACTGCATCAAGCACGCGCAGCGCGAGACCGAGCCGCTTTCTATTCATGTTAGGGCTTTCGAGACCGATGACGGTTTGGAGATCATCGTCGAGGACGATGGCATCGGTATGAGCGAAGAAGTCTGCGCGCATCTGTTTGAGCAGCATCGCCGAGAGGAGCCCGAGAGCATTACCGCCGACGGCTCCATCAAACGAGGCTGCGGCTTGGCGCTCTTCAACGTGCTTCAGCGCATCCATTTCTTTTACGGAGAAGATTCCGGCATGCGCGTGAAGTCCCAGGAGGGCGTGGGAACGCAGGTCATCGTCGAGCTGAACGGCGAGCCGCATGAGCCGGCGCCGTTGACGGCGTAGCACGCGGTTGGATTGAGAGAAAAAGAGGGGAAGCACATATGTCCGAAGGCTGGAACATCTTGGTGGTTGATGACGAGCCTCCCATTAGGGCTGAGCTACGCTATCTGTTGGAAAAGGATACGCGTGTGGGTCAGATTGCCGAGGCGGGCAATGTCACCGAAGCCGTGGAGTCGATTCTGTCGAACAAGCCCGACGTGTTGTTTTTAGACATTACCATGCCCGGCCGCTCGGGAATTGAGCTTGCCGAGACGCTGCAGAACCTAAAGACGCCGCCGGTGGTTGTGTTTGTGACGGCGTTTGCCGAGTTTGCCGCCGATGCGTATAACCTCGATGCGGTCGATTATGTCGTCAAGCCGGTCGAGGACGCACGCCTGTCAAAGGCACTCGACAAGATCGAGGCAGCCTTGGGTGCCCGTCGTGTTATCCACGCTCCGCGCCAGCCTTTGCGTCTGACGGTGGACCGCGGGGGCAAAAAGGTGTTCATTCCCGCCGCAGACGTCTGCTACTTTGAGGCGCGCGCCGATTTTTGCAACGCCATCTGCGCCGAGGGAACGTACCTGATCAATGAGTCGATCTCTTCGCTCGAGCGTCGCTTGGGCTCCGAGGGCTTTATTCGCGTTCATCGCAGCTATCTGGTCAATTTGGAAGACGTGCACAATGTTGAGATTGGCTCCACGGGGTTGATGGAGCTCAGGCTCGACCGCGTGAGCTCGACGGTACCGGTGTCCCGTCGTCGTGCCGCCGAGGTCAAGTCGCACCTGGGGCTTGCGTAAGAGGCTTGCGTGCCGTCGTTTACCATCGCAGGTTTGGCATGGGCGCGCGGTGGGCATAATGGGTGGCATCGAATGAAATCGAAAGGATCATTATGCCCGCGCTTATCACCCATCATCTGTTTGGCGAGGAAAGCATCGACCGTCTTCCGCAGGGCGTCATCACGTCCGATGAAGAGCGCATTGCCTTTATCTTGGGCAACCAAGGCCCCGACCCGTTTTTCTTTCACATTCTGACACCGCGTGTTTCCGACTGCACGCTGCTGGCACAGGTCATGCATCGGTCGCGCATGTCTCGCCAGTTCGCGTGCCTGCGCGACGGCGTGTCGCATCTGCTGCCGCGCGACGCCAGCTTGGGTCGTGCCTTTGCGCTGGGCCTGCTGTCTCATTACGTGCTCGACCGCAACGCCCATCCCTTTGTCTATGAGCAGCAGTTTGGCATCGTGGAGTCCGATTCAGAGCTTGAGGATTCGAGCAGTCAGGTCCATGCCGTGATCGAGAGCGACCTGGATGTACTGATGCTGCAGCTTAAACGCGATGGCGCTACGGTCGACGATTACCCGCCGGCGGGCGAGATCGTCACCACCGATCGCATCAATCGCGTGGCCGGCGTGCTGATGAGCTATGTTGCCGGACGCGTGTACGGCATTGACATTCCGGCGGGGGAGTACGGTGCTGCCGTTGCCAATATGCAGCGACTTTACCGCGCGATTGAGCCGGCCGGCTCCGCAAAGACGCGCGCAATCTCGCTGGTTGAGGGCTTGGTGCACGACTACTCGCTGCTCGACGGCCTTGCCCATCGCGTGACGACGGAGCTGCCCGAGCGCACCGGTAACCTGGGCCACCTGACATGGAAGAACCCCTTTACCGACGAGGTCTCGACTGAGAGCTTCCCCGAGGTCTTTGATCGCGCGCTGGTCGATTACGAGTGCACGGTCGCACGTTTTATCGAGACCGGTGACATGGATGCCGTGACCAGTCACGTCAACTACAGCGGTCGCGTGCTCAATGCCGATGAGGAGTTCGACCGCGAGGAATAGGGCCTGTGCGTGCCCCTTTGCCGAATCCTTACCGGCGGTTCTGGACAATTGGGGTACGATGAACTAACTGCATATCGGGCGAATACGAAGGGTCCCTGTCCATGAAATACACCAAGCTCGAGCGTAACTGGGTTATGTATGATGTGGGCAATTCGGCCCTCGTGCTGCTCAATACCTCGGTGGTGCCCATTTACTTTAACGCCATCAATACCGGCGCTTCTTCGGCCGACCTGGTGGTCGCCTGGGGCAATGCGCAGACGATCGCCTCGCTGGTCATCGCCATGCTCATGCCCATTCTGGGCGCGCTTGCCGACTACGCCGGCAACAAGATCAAGTTCTTCTTGGGCTTCTTCCTCACGGGCCTGGTGCTTTGCTTGGCGCAGGCTATCCCAATGTCCGCCATGGCATTTTTGACCGTGTACGTGCTGTGCACCATCGGCCTTAACTCTTCTATGACGTTCTACGACGCCATGCTGCCCGACATTACCACCGACGAGCGCATGGACGCCGTGTCCAGCTCGGGCTATGCCTGGGGCTACATCGGTTCCACCGTGCCGTTCGTCATCTGCCTGGCGCTCATCATGGGTGGCCCCGCTCTTGGCGTCCCTACCATGCTGGCAACGCGTCTGTCGTTTATCATCACTGGTGCCTGGTGGCTCGTCTTTACCCTGCCGCTCATTCGCACCTATAAGCAAAAGTACGGTCGCGAGCGCGGTCCCGAGGACACTATCGGCCACATCGTGGGCGGTGTGTTCTCCGAGGTCGGACACACCATGCGCGAGATCGCCCACAACAAGACCGTGCTGGTCTACATGATTGCGTTCTTCTTCTATATCGACGGTGTGCACACGGTCATTTCCATGGCTACCAGCTACGGCTCGGCTTTGGGCATCGATTCGACGCAGCTGGTGCTGGCGTTGCTCGTTACGCAGTTCGTGGCCTTTCCGTCCGCCATCATCTACGGCAAGCTCGCCGGACGCGTGGGCACGCTCAACATGATCCTGGTGGCGGTCGCCGCCTACATGGGCATTGTGCTGTTCGCCGCGTTCTTCCTAAAGACCGCCTTTGAATTCTGGGTGCTTGCCATTATGGTCGGCCTGTTCCAGGGCGGCGTGCAGGCGCTCAGCCGTAGCTACTTTGGCCGCATTATCCCCAAGGAAAAGTCCAACGAGTACTACGGCTTCTTTGACATCTTCGGTCGTTATGCAAGCGTTATGGGCACCTTCCTGGTGTCGGTCGTCACCTCGCTGACCGGCAACCCGTCGCTGGGCGTCCTTTCCATTGGTGTGCTGCTGGTCGTTGGCTTTATGCTGCTGGTCCGCCTGTCCCGCATGACTCGGGCGGCAGAGCATGCCGCATAGGAGCGAGCGGCTATTGTGCCTGTCCACGGTACTCTTTTGGGGTTATCCGCAATAAACATTGCGACTTGCGAGCAATGATTTGCCCAAGTGGGTATGATGGAATCAGCTAGGTCGCGGGGCGTCGCCTGTGTTTGGCGGCGTCCCGTTTTTGTGTTGCAGGGAGGGTAAGGCATGAACGCCACAGTCGTGATTCCAACGTATTGGGCGGGCGATGACGCTTGCGCAAACGCCCCTGGCACCTATGACCATTCGACGCGACTCAACGCCGACAATCCCGAACTTGACCGCTGCTTGGCCTCGCTTGAGCAGGTGTGCGACATTCCGCGCATCATCCTTTTGGTGGTCTGTCCCGTTTCTGCCACAGCCGATGTGTCGCTGCGCGTGCACGAGATTGTCGACGCGCATCCCACGCTCAAGGTCACCGTTGTCACCAACACCCAGGCCTCGCGCATCGCAGACCGGGTTGCTCAGATCGCGCCCAAGGGTTCGGGCGAGTGCGTGAGCCTGCGAGGCTACGGTGCCATCCGCAACATGGGGCTAGCCTGTGCCGCTGTGCTGGGGCATGACGCGGTTATCTTTTTGGATGACGATGAAACTGTCATCGACGCCGACTTTATGAAGCGCGCGACCTATGCGTTGGGGCAGCAGACACGTCAGGGCTTGCCGATCTTGGTCAAGAGCGGCTATTTCTACGATCGCGACGGCTCGCCGCTGGCTCCCACGGACAAGGCGGGCATCTGCCATCGTTGGTGGACCAAGCGCATCGAGTTCAACCGTTGGATGAAAAAGGCGCTCTCGGGCACTCGCATCTCGCGCTCCAACTACGTGTGCGGCGGCCTGATGGCCCTGCACGCCCGCGCCTTTACGCGTGTGGCCTTTGACCCGTTTATCACCCGCGGTGAGGACTTGGATTACCTCTTTAACATGCGCATGTTTGGCTACGACGTGTGGTTCGATAACGAGTGGACTGTGCGCCATCTGCCTCCGGAGTCCGAAAAGCGCTCACCGCGCTTTATGCAGGATGTATACCGTTGGTACTATGAACGGGCCAAGTTGACATTCGCCGCGCATCAAAAGGAGCTCATTCCCGTTACGGCGGCATCGCTCATGCCCTACCCGGGCCCGTGGATTTCGCGCGAGCTCGACGACCGCGTGCGCAAGACCGCTATGGTCCGCAGCGTGTTTACCCGCGAGCATGAGGGCTACCTGCGCATCTGGCGCCATGGTATCGGCGAGGCAAAGGCCTATGCGCGCCAAAACGCTGCAAGCTATCTGCGTTTCCAGAGCTTTTGGCCCAAGATCATGGACGGGCTTTGGCGTGACGCACAACTGATCAGTATCCTGGAGGGGGCCGAATGATCGACCGCCGCGCCCAGCGCGATAGTTCAATATCAATCTTTCGCATCATTGCCGTTGCCTGCGCCATTTGCGTGCTGGTGTACTTTATTTTTGCCTTGGTGACCGGTATCGAGCCGATCGCCACGGTGATTGCCTGCGCGCTGCTGTGCATCTTTCTGTGCATCTTTATCTTTTTGACGCTCAATCCCGATTCGGTGCGCTCCCAGTACACCGAGGAGACGCTCTCGGTGGCCTCGGCCATGCTCGAGGACATTAAGGGCGGTTTGACGCAGGAGTCGGCGCGTTTGGTGTGCCGGCGCATTTTGCCCGAGACGCGCGCCATGACAGTTGCCATCACCGACGAGGGCAACGTGTTGGCCTGCGCGGGCGAGTTTGAGGAAAAACTACTGCCAGATTCTCCCATCCACACGCTTGCCACGCGCTACGTTATCGAACATGGCATCGTGCAGTCGTTCAACCGTATGGTGGATGTCGTGGGCTCGGATGGCTCGCACAACCAAGTCCCCGCCGGCATTATCGCCCCCATCAAGGTGGGCGATCGTACCGTCGGCACGCTCAAGTTCTACTACAAGACCCCGCGCGCCGTCGACCGTACCCAGTACGCGCTTGCCTCGGGCTTTGCCGAGATCTTGTCCACGCAGCTCGCCATCCACGAGCTCGAGGTGCAAAAGGAACTCACAGCGCGCGCTGAGGTGCGTGCGCTGCAGGCGCAGATTAACCCGCACTTCCTGTTCAACACGCTGAACACCATTGCATCGTTTACGCGCACCGACCCGCTGCGGGCCCGCGAACTGCTTCGTGAGTTCTCATCGTTCTATCGTGCCACGCTCGACAACTCGGGATCGCTCATTCCGGTCTCGCGCGAGGTTGCACAGACCAAGCGCTACCTTACCTTTGAGAAGGCCCGCTTTGGCGAGGACCGCGTGCTTGCGACGTTCGATGTGTCCGAGGACGTGGAAGATACGTTGGTGCCGGCGTTCGTGATCCAGCCGATTGTCGAGAACGCCGTACGTCATGGTATGGGCGATGACGACGCCCTGAGGATCGACGTGACCGTTCACCAAGACGGCGAGGATGCAATCTTGATTGCCGTGGCCGATAATGGCGTGGGCATGGATGAGGGTACCGCCGCCAGACTGTTTGACGAGCGCTCTGCCCGTCCCGACGCCAGCTCTCCCCAGGGTGGCGGTGCCGGTGTGGCCATGCACAATATTTCGGAGCGCATCCATCGCTTTTATGGGCCGCACTCCTATACGCGTGTCGAATCGGCGCCGGGCAAGGGCACCAAAGTGCTCCTTCATCTTGATTTGTCAGAGAGCATCTTTGACATTCAAGAGTAAAATAAAAGGCTACGGGCTCAACGTCATGCGGCGGATGCCCGACGTAGTTAGTTGACGAAAGGTTTTATCCCCATGCTGCGTGCGATGATTGTGGATGATGAGGCGCCGGCTCGCTCGGAGCTTCGCTTCCTGCTCGAGCAAACGGGCAAGATCGGCACGATCACGGAGGCGTCGAGCGTCCGCTCCGCCATCGAGATGCTTATGGAAAGTCGCGTGGATGTCGTGTTTCTCGATATCTCGATGCCCGGTGCCTCGGGCCTGCAACTTGCCGAGGCGCTGCATAAGCTCAAAAATCCGCCGGCGATCGTGTTTGTGACTGCGTATAGTGACCATGCGGTCGAGGCGTTCGACGTGGATGCCGTCGATTATCTGATGAAGCCGGTCGAGGAAGCTCGCTTGGATCGCGCGATCGAGAAGGTCATGCAGCGCGCCAAGCCGGTTACGGACAGCAAGGTGACCATCGAGCGTATCCCGGTGGAAAAGGGCGGCCGCAAGGTGCTCATTCCCGTGGACGACATTCGCTTTATCATGGCCAAGGACGATTACTCCTGCATCTATACCGTCGATGATCGCTTTTTGTCGACGACCTCGCTGGCGCAGTTTGAGGCCAAGCTCTGCGACTTTGGCTTCTTCCGTGTTCACCGCCGCTATATCGTCAACTTGGCGTGCGTCACGGATGTGGAGACGGTGCCCTCGGGCGCCATCCAGCTGGGCATTACGGGCGTCGACGAACGCGTGCCGGTTTCGCGCCGCCGCGTCGTGCCGCTCAAGAAGGCTCTGAGTCTCTAGCACACTGGCCCCGCAGCCCTGTAGACCCATCGTCTGCGGAGCCGTGGGGCCTTTTTTGTATGTATCTGCCGAATCGTTTTTTGCGGAAGGGATCCCATGAACAGTGCAAGCGCCAAGCGTATCGACATCATCTCGGACACCCACGGCTATTTATCGCCTGCGCTCTTGGATGAGCTTGAGGGCGCAGATCTGATTATCCACGCCGGCGATCTCACGTCAGAGATGGACTACGAGCACCTATGCACCATCGCCCCCGTGCGGGCCGTATTGGGCAACAACGATTACTACCGCGACTACGGTCCCGATGTAGACCGTCTTGCGCTCTTTACCTACGAAGGCCTCAAATTCGCCGTAGCCCACTACCGCGAAGACCTTCCGGTGGGATCCGTAGACGTAGCCATCAACGGTCACACCCACGTAACCAAAGAAGCCCAAGTGGGCCGCTGCTTAGTCCTCAACCCGGGCAGCGCCAGCTACCCCAGAGGCACTCGAGGCCCCACCATGGCCAGAATGCTAGTAAAAGACGGCAAGATCCTAAGCACTAAGTTTATTGACCTAGAGTAATCACAACAAAAACGGGGGATGCAGATGCGTCTCCCGTTTCCATTTGAGCCAATGGCCGAGCTTCAACAAGAACCTTAGACAACCCCGCCGCGGAGAGCGGGGCCGCCGAGCCGCGAAGCGGCGAGCAACAACAACGGCTCGAACAATGTGACGGCAGGGAGGGTCTCCGGGGCCGGCGGGCGCGGGTTAAGTTTGTCGCGAGTTCCGCACGCAAAGGAAAGCACTTAATGTGCTTTCC
>URGY01000027.1 GCA_900547505.1 uncultured Collinsella sp. | reverse complement strand
CTCGGAGATGTGTATAAGAGACAGGAGTACGCCACCGTCAACGTGACCTGCACGCAGACGCTCGACGATAGCTGGATCGCGCTCGACGACACCGGCCTGTTCCTGGACGAGGGCGCGCGCGTCAACGTGCAGCACACCGTCCTGGGTGCTGGCGCCAGCGCCACCGGCCTTGCCGGCGACCTGCTGGGCGATACCGCCAAGATCACCATCGATACTGACTACCTGGGCGCCCGCGAGCAGGTGCGCGACTTTAACTACGAGCTGCGCCACCGCGGTCGCAAGACCGAGTGCGAGATCGACGCCAACGGCGTGCTGACCGGCACGTCCAAGAAGGTCTACCGCGGCACCATCGACCTCGTGCACGGCTGCAAGGGTGCAACCGGCACCGAGCGCGAGACGGTGCTTTTGGCCAACAAGGGCGTCGACAACAAGACCGTTCCCGTCATTCTCTGCGACGAGGACGACGTCGCCGGCAACCACGGCGCCACCATCGGTCACGTCCGCGACGAGCAGCTGTTCTACCTCGCCTGCCGCGGCCTTGACCAAAACGCCGCCGAGGACCTGTTCATCCGCGCCAAGCTGGAGGACGCCGCGCTTTCCACCACCGACGAGCGCACCCGCGCAGCCGTCGTCCGCCTGGGCAACAACCTGATCGACAACTTTGAAGAGGAGCTCGCATGATCGACACCGAGCACGTTAAATGCGACACCTGCACTGCCCCCGAGCCCATGGAGCTCGACGCCAGCGACGAGGCTTCGCGCGGCTGGCCCACCGTGGACATCGAGACCAATCCCTACAAGGCACAGTTCCCGCTTTTCCAGCAGCACCCCGAGATCGCCTTCCTCGATAGTGCCGCCACCGCGCAGCGCCCTGCCTGCGTGCTCGACGCCGAGCGTGACTTCTATCAGCGCATGAACGCCAACCCCCTGCGCGGCCTGTACTCGCTGTCCGTCGAGGCCACCGACGCCATCGCGAAGGTCCGCCAGCAGATCGCCGACCTCATCGGCGCCGCCCAGGCCAACGAGGTCGTCTTCACCCGCAACACGAGCGAGTCGCTCAACCTGGTCGCCAAGAGCTTTGCACCCACGGTGCTCGAGCCCGGTGACGAGGTCGTCATCACCATCATGGAGCACCACTCCAACCTGATTCCGTGGCAGCAGGTCTGCCGCGAGACCGGCGCCAAGCTCGTCTACCTCTACCCCACCAAGACCGGCCAGCTCACCACCGAGGAGGTTCTTGCCAAGGTTGGTCCCAAGACTAAGATCCTGGCCGTGGGACAGGTCTCCAACGTGCTGGGCGTCGAGAACCCGGTCAAGAACCTCGGCAAGCTCGTGCACAAGTACGGCGGCTATCTGGTCGTCGACGGCGCGCAGTCGCTGCCGCACATGCCGGTCGATGTGGCCGACCTGGGAGCCGACTTCTTTGCCTTTAGCGCGCACAAGGCCATGGGCCCTATGGGCATCGGCGTGCTGTGGGGCAAGATGGACCTGCTCAACGCCATGCCGCCCATGCTCACCGGTGGCGAGATGATCGATTCGGTCACCGAGCAGGACGCCGTCTGGGCGCCCGTCCCCGAGAAGTTCGAGGCCGGTACGCAGGACGCCGCCGGCATCTTCGCCACGGGTGCGGCACTCGACTACCTGGTCAACACGGTGGGTTACGAGAACATCCAGGCCCGCGAGCAGGCACTCGTCCACTATCTGATGGGCGAACTCATGCAGCTCGACTTTGTCCAAATCATCGGTTCCATCTACTGGGACAACCACCACGGCGTTGTGAGCTTTAACGTCAAGGGCATTCACCCGCACGACGTCGCGAGCATCATGGACATGGACGGCGTCTGCATCCGCGCCGGCCACCACTGCGCGCAGCCGCTGCTCACCTGGCTGGGCGTCGAGAACCTTGCCTGCTGCCGCGCCAGCGTGGCCTTCTACAACGACAAGGCCGACATCGACAAGTTCATCGCCGGCCTGCATCACGTTTGGAGCACGTTCAATGGGTAATCTGTACACCTCCACCACGTTTATGGAGCACAACTCGCACCCCGACTATAAGTACGAGATGGATGCTCCCACGCACGAGCACGACGGCATCAACCCCAGCTGTGGCGACGAGCTCACCTTGCAGCTACGAGTCGAGAACAACGTGATCGAGGAGGCCTCCTTTACCGGCCACGGCTGTGCCATCAGCCAGGCCAGTGCCGACATCATGGCCGACCTCATCACCGGCGAGACCGTCGAGGAGGCACGTCGCTTGGCGGGACTCTTCCTCGCCATGATCCGCGGCGAGAAGCTCTCCGAGGACGACCTGGAAGACCTGGACGAAGCCGCCCAGCTCAAGGACATCTCGCACATGCCCGCCCGCGTCAAATGCGCCGAGCTCGCCTGGCGCACCCTCGACGGCATGCTCGAGGGGCAAAATAATCAGTAGTACGTGTCCCAAATCTTAAGATTTTTGTTGGCCGAATCGCTTGAAAAGAGTGGTTCGGCCATTTTCTATTCCGAGAGCACAGCCTGCGCGTCCACCTGCGCATAAGCGCGCACAATACGAGAAACGGTACTTTTGCTAATCCCCGTATATCGCTCAATCTGACGCACCGTAAAACCGGCATCGTGCAATCCAAGAATGACGATATTGCGCTGCGCCGACGGCGCGGCTTTAACCCCGTGGAGCGGAACCCCGAGCTCCTTCGCCATCTTGTCGGCAAAGGCGTGGCGTTCCCATTCCGTCTCTTTCATATCGCACAGCGCTGGCTCGCCGCCGTCGGGCGTCGAAAGCGAATAGACAATAAAGCCCTCGGCAGAACCAAAAAGCTCAAGCACGCAAGAAGGATCAGAAAATCCCCTCGCGACATCAGCCGCGTCACCGTCGTAAGCGCACAAATGCTCCGCAAAGCTGCTCCAGGGATAACGCTCGATTAAGCTGATGCCAGCCTCCTGCGGATCGGCGTGTACGGAGCGAATAGCCTCCATCACCTGCCAGTCGGTATCGAGCGAGCGCCGGTCAAAACGGTTCTGGAACAGATGGCCTGTGCGCCCCGTGTGTTTATTGAACCGCCGCGCGTGCGTCAAAAGCAGCCGGTGCATCGCCGCGCTCATCGCGTCCTCGTAATCTGCAAGCACCAGATGCACGTGATTGCCCATAAGGCACCAGGCGATAACCGTCACGCCCGCCTCCCGGCAGCAGTCGCGCATCAGTTCCAAAAACTCCCACCGGTCTTCATCGCCCTCTAAGATGAGCTGCTTGCCCGCACCGCGGGCACAGACATGGTAAAAGCCGGTAACCGTTCTCCAAACGCGCTGCATGGCGCTCCCTTCGCCGGGATTTGCTTGCCATCCAATACAGCACGATTGAAGCGTGCCATCAAAACATTCACGCAAAACAATACACTCGCGCGGCCAAAGGCAGTAATCAGGCGGCGAACGGCACCGTTGCAACAGGTCAACCCCTGCAACGCTTACAAGAGCTGACCAAAAGCTTGCCCAAGACGGACCCCCTCTGCGGAAGTTCACGACCACAGAACATAGAGTTAAACCGTTTCAATTAAAACTTCCGGACTTCTCGCTACGAAAACTGAGCCGTTCGCCGAATATTCCGTGCATTTCGCGGTATTATAGGGACTGCATGTCATGTCCCTTTCGAAGGGTCGCCCGGCAATCGCCAGCCACGACCCCCAGACGGGACGCCAACACGATAGAGAGGAGAGGCATGCAGTACTCACAGGAAGTGGAGAACATGTGCCCCGTTGCCAAGGGTGCATACCACGGCCCCGCACCCATCCCCGAGGAGGGCAAGTGGGTCCAGGCTAAGGAGATTTCCGACATCTCCGGTCTTACGCACGGTGTGGGTTGGTGCGCACCTCAGCAGGGCGCCTGCAAGCTCACGCTGAACGTCAAGGACGGCATCATCGAGGAGGCCCTCGTTGAGACCATCGGCTGCTCGGGCATGACCCACTCTGCCGCCATGGCTTCCGAGATCCTTCCCGGTAAGACCATCCTCGAGGCCCTCAACACCGACCTCGTCTGCGACGCCATCAACGTTGCTATGCGCGAGATCTTCCTGCAGATCGTTTACGGCCGCAGCCAGACCGCGTTCTCCGAGGGCGGCCTGCCCGTGGGCGCCTCCCTCGACGACCTCGGCAAGGGCCTTCGCTCTCAGGTCGGCACCATGTTCGGCACCAAGGCAAAGGGCGCTCGTTACCTCGAGCTCGCTCAGGGCTACGTCACCCGCATGGCTCTCAACGACAAGAACGAGATCATCGCATTCGAGTTCCTGAACCTCGGCAAGTTCACCGACGCCGTCAAGGCCGGCAAGACCCCCGAGGAGGCCATCGCTGGCGCTATGGGCCATTATGGTCAGTGGGAGAACGCTGCCAAGTACATCGACCCGCGCACCGACGAGGAGACTCACTCCGTCGCCAGCGTGTTCCCGGTTCACGAGTAGAAAGGGAGGGAAATAACTATGACTGTTACGTTCGAAGGTTACGAGCGCCGCGCTGACAAGATCAACAAGTGCCTCGCCGACAACGGCATCGCCTCCCTCGAGGAAGCTCTGCAGATCTGCACCGACAAGGGCTTCAACCCGCGTGAGATCGTCAACAACACCCAGTCCATCGCCTTCCAGAACGCCGAGTGGGCCTACACCCTCGGTTGCGCTCTCGCTGTCAAGCGTGGCGCCAAGTCCGCTTCTGAGGCTGCCGCCATCATCGGCGAGGGCATCCAGGCCTTCACCGTCCCCGGCTCCGTCGCTGAGGACCGCAAGGTCGGTCTGGGCCACGGCAACCTGGGCGCAATGCTGCTCTCCGACGACACCGAGTGCTTCGCCTTCCTGGCCGGCCACGAGTCCTTCGCTGCCGCTGAGGGCGCTATCGGTCTGGCTCTGAACGCCAACAAGGCTCGCAAGAAGCCGCTGCGCGTTATCCTCAACGGTCTGGGCAAGGACGCCGCCCAGATCATCGCCCGCATCAACGGCTTCACCTATGTGAAGACCCAGTTCGACTACTACACGGGCGAGCTCAAGGTCGTCGAGACCATCCCCTACTCCGATGGTCCCCGCGCTGCCGTTAACTGCTACGGCTCCGACGACGTCCGCGAGGGCGTTGCCATCATGTGGCACGAGAACGTCGACATCTCGATCACCGGTAACTCCACCAACCCCACGCGCTTCCAGCACCCCGTCGCTGGCACCTACAAGAAGGAGCGCATCGAGGCTGGCAAGAAGTACTTCTCCGTCGCTTCTGGTGGCGGCACTGGCCGTACCCTGCACCCGGACAACATGGGCGCCGGCCCTGCCTCTTACGGCATGACCGACACCATGGGCCGTATGCACTCCGACGCCCAGTTCGCCGGTTCTTCCTCCGTGCCTGCGCACGTTGACATGATGGGTCTCATCGGCATGGGCAACAACCCCATGGTCGGTGCCACCGTCGCTTGCGCTGTCGCCGTCGAGGAGGCCCTCAAGGCCTAATCGCGCCCGCGCGATGCTCATATAGTTGAGCTTTAGAGCCGCTACCTTTCGAGGTGGCGGCTCTTTTTGTATGCGCTGTCGCAGGGTAGCTAATGCCGATATATCAGTTGGGGCGAAATACGAGATGTGATGAGACGGAGCGTCAGAGCGTCCATGACGCCCACCTGCCATATTTGCCCTTTACCGATTTGCCGAGTCTTTGCGACCCCATTGCCGATCACCCGTGCGACAATGCGCCGGACGAGAAAGGAATCCAATGGAATCGACTGATGTACTGGTAATTGGATCTGGCATTGCGGGCCTTTGCGCCGCCATCGAAGCGGCATGTACAGGTGCAGCCGTCACTGTGGCAAGCGCCGGCAAGACCATGAGTGGATCGAGCTTCTTCCCGGGTACCTGGGGCCTCGGCCTCATCGGTCCCGTCGACGAAGACGACGAGCAGGACCTCATCGGCACCATCCAGACCGTCGGCGGCGGTGTCGCCGACCTCGAGCTTGTCCAGACGTTTGTGCACGGCATTCCCCAGGCAATTGAATGGCTCGAGCAAGACCTGGGCGTTGAGCTCCAGCGTCCGCAAAGCGCTGAGAGCGCTCAGCAAAAGCAGTTTATCCCCTGCTTTGACCACAAAACGCGCATGTGGCGCGGCCTCACCCGCAAGCCCCTTGAGGACGCTCTGACGGCCCGGATCGAGTCGCTCGGCATTCGTCTGCTCCCCCGCCATGAGCTTATCGACCTTGTTGAGGACACGAACGGCAGAATAACCGGAACCGTGCTCTACGACCTCACCGAAAATCAAATCGTGCCCTTTGCTGCCAAGGCCACGATCATCGCAGCCGGTGGCACAGGCGGCCTGTTCGAGCGCAGCCTTACGTCGGCTGATGTGCTCAGCTCCTCGCAGGCCATCGCGCTGGCGCACGGCGCAACACTTACTAATATAGAGTTCATGCAGATGATGCCCGGCTTCATCGAGCCCAAGCGCAACCTGGTCTTCAACGAGAAAACCTGGCGCTACGTACATGTAGACCAGCCGGTAGATATTGCCGACGACAAGCTGGACGACCTGCTCGAGCAGCGCTCTGGATATGGTCCCTTCACGTCACGCTTGGCCTCCCGCGCTATCGATCTCGTCATCGATCAGGCAGGTGTCGAAGGCCTGGCGCTCCGCTACGACTTCCCCCGCGAGGATGTCCCAGAGTTTGTGCAGACCTTTGCCACCTGGCTGCAAGACGAGCACGGCATCGCCCCGGCTGACGAGATGCGCGTTGCGATGTATGCCCACGCTGCTAACGGCGGCATTAAGATCGATAAGACCGCATACACGGGTGTTGAGGGCCTCTACGCCTGCGGCGAGGCAACAGGCGGTATGCACGGCGCCGACCGCATCGGTGGCTTGTCAAGCGCCAACGGCATCGTGTTCGGGCGCATCGCAGGCGCATCGGCAGCCCTTGCAGCGCAGATAGAGCCTGAGACAGCCCCGAAGGTGGATATCGCCCTCCCCCAGTACGGCATTGCCACAACAGATGCCGAACGCCTGACACACAGCCTTAAGCACACGATGAGCACCTATTGCATGATCAACCGCACCGAGACGGGCCTATCCGAGGCACTACACGAGCTTGAGGGCTTGAAGACAGAGGCAACGACCTTGAGCACACAGAAAGCCCAGGACAGCGAAGTCGCAGCCCTCGCCCGCCTGCAATCACAGATTCAACTAGCACAGGAAATGGTCAAAGCCATGCGTAAGCGGACCGAAAGTCTCGGATCGCACTATCGAGCGGATTAAACTGGACACCTATCTAAAGCAGAACACAACTAATCGATATCTATGAGCCCCGTGAGCTCGAAGTGGCTCGGGGCCCATTCGTGTCCGCACGGCAGCATATCCTTATTCTAAATACAGAGCGGGCAAAGCCCGCATAAACAATAGACCAGCGAGGAGGAGATATGGACAGTAGAGATATCGAGAAGTGGCGTGTCGAACTTGACAGCTACGCCAATGTGGAAGACGGCGTTGAGTATTGGCTCGCACGCGATTTAATGGAACCCCTCGGATACGCCCAATGGCGCAATTTTGAGACTGCAATTAAGAGGGCAATGGCATCGTGTGAAGTCAACGAAATGCCTGTTGTTTCCTATTTTGTTGAAACCAGCAAAATAGTACCTACAGGAATAGGACAAAAAGCAGTCAAAGACTATAAGTTAACGCGCTACGCATGCTATTTAATCGCCCAAAACGGAGACCCAAACAAGCCGGAGATCGCGCTCGCACAGGCGTACTTCGCCGTGCAGACCCGCCGCCAAGAGCTCATAGAGCAGCGCTTTGCAGAGATTCAGCGCTTGCAGGCGCGCCACTCGCTATCCGATTCAGAGAAACAGCTCTCGAGTATTGCGTTCAAACGCGGCGTGGGCTCCAAAGGATTCGCGATCATCAAGTCGAGGGGCGATGAAGCGTTATTCGGCGGTAGAAGCACGGCGGAAATGAAGCAGCAGCTCGGCGTACCCAAGAGCGCGGCATTGGCGGACAGGTTAGCCGATGTCCTCATCAAAGCAAAGGACCTTACGAGCTCGATGACGGCCTTCAACGCCGAGGAACACGACCTGTACGGCCTGGACCAGATCAAACAAGAGCACGTCGAGAACAACACAAGCGTGCGTGGCAGCCTCATCGACCGCGGAATTGTCCCCGAGAACCTACCACCTGCCGAGGATACAAAAAAGCTCGAGCGTCGCGTGAAGGCAGACGAGAAGAAACTCAAGGAGGGTACTGACGGTTTTACCGATCCCCAGGGTAGACTCGATCTGTGAAAGCGGCTGTGCCCCGACGGGTTCGACCCCATGCGAGGTTAACAAAAAAGCGACCAGCCTAAGCCAGTCGCTTTAACATGCTTTGGTGGGCCGTCAGGGGGTCGAACCCTGGACCTTGGGATTAAGAGTCCCCTGCTCTACCAACTGAGCTAACGACCCGATATCAACACGAAGCAAGAACTGGGGTGGGTAAAGGGACTCGAACCCTCGACCTACGGGACCACAACCCGTCGCTCTAGCCAACTGAGCTACACCCACCGTGTCCTGTGCGCTTCGCGCTCGACTATTATTGCAAGGAACGCCACGCGATGCAAGCCCCAATTTTCAAGAATTTTGAAAAGAGTTTTTCGAGACCATTTCGAGCAAATCCCACCGGTTTCATAGGAGTAAACTTTCCCCACTGCAAATGCTCGAAAGGACCGGCATGAAAGAACTCTCCAACCGCACGGCAACATTTACTGATTCCGTCATCCGCCGCATGACGCGCATCTCCAACAAGTATGGCGCCGTCAACCTATCGCAGGGCTTCCCCGACTTCGATCCCCCGGCGCAGCTGCTCGATAGCCTCAGCACCATCGCCACCGACCCCAAGCCGCTCTACCACCAGTACTCCATCACCTGGGGCTCCCAGGCCATGCGTGAGGCGCTTGCCGCCAAGCAGGAGCATTTTATGGGCATGCCGGTGAACCCCAACGAGAATATCGTAGTCACCTGCGGCTCCACCGAGGCCATGATGGCCGCCATGATGACGGTCACCAACCCCGGCGACAAGGTCGTCATCTTCTCGCCGTTCTACGAGAACTACGGCGCCGACACGATCCTTTCGGGTGCCGAGCCCATCTACGTGCCGCTCAACCCGCCCACATTCGACTTTGACCGCGAGACACTCGAGGCGGCCTTCCGCGACAACGACCCCAAGGCCATCGTCCTGTGCAACCCTTCCAACCCCTGCGGCAAGGTCTTTACACGCGATGAGCTCACCTTTATCGCCGACCTCTGCAAAAAGTACGACACCTACTGCATCACCGACGAGGTCTACGAGCACATCGTCTACGCGCCCCACGAGCACGTCTATATGGCCACGCTGCCCGGCATGTTTGAGCGCACCATCAGCTGCAGCTCGCTGTCCAAGACCTACTCCATCACAGGCTGGCGTCTGGGCTACACTATCGCCCCTGCCGAAATCACCGAGCGCATCAAAAAGGTCCACGACTTTCTCACCGTGGGCGCCGCCGCCCCCCTGCAGGAAGCCGTCGTCACCGCCCTCAATTTCGACGACAGCTATTACGATGAGGTCCTCGACCTCTATACCGCCAAACGCGACCTGTTCTGCCAGGGACTCGACAGCATCGGTCTTAAGCATAACGTGCCGCAGGGCGCCTACTACGTCATGATGGACATCTCTGAGTTTGGCTATGACAGCGACCTCGAGTTCTGTGAAGACCTCGCGTCTAAAGTGGGTGTGGGCGCCGTGCCCGGCTCGAGCTTCTTCCGCGAGCCCGTCAACCATCTGATTCGTTTCCACTTTGCCAAGCGAGACGAGACGCTTAACGCGGCGCTGGAGAACCTCAAGTCGCTACGTGATAAAATCAAGCCGCGCGGGTAAGGACGGCCCGGCAACTAAAGCAACCAAAGAAGCCCCGCACCGCCCGCCGCGTTGCGAGGCTTCTTTCTATAGCGCTTTCTTAAATGGTTTAGAGCTCTATACTTTAGTCACGGAGCAACTCGTCCCAGAGAGAGGAATACTATGGCAGAGCAGCAGCTTATCGGAGCGCTCGAGGCCGGTGGCACCAAGATGGTCTGCGCCACGGGCTATGCGGACGGTACGGTCCTAGAGCGCGAGCAGATCGCGACCACGACCCCGCAGGAGACCGTCGAGGCCGTCAACGCATGGTTTGCCGACAAGGGCATCGCCGCGCTGGGCATCGGCGCATTTGGCCCCACCGCAGTCAACCCCGCTTCGCCCCAATACGGCAAGATCCTGGAGACGCCCAAAACGGCATGGCGCTACTTTGACCTGCTGGGCACTATCCAAAACGAGCTCAATATCCCCTGCGGCTACGATACCGACGTCAACGTCGCCTGCCTGGGCGAGGTCACGTTTGGTTGCGCCAAGGGCCTCACCGACGTGGTCTACCTGACCATCGGTACCGGCGTGGGCGCCGGCGTGCTCTCGGGCGGTAAGCTCGTGCACGGCATGATGCATCCCGAGGCCGGCCACATCCTGGTCACGCGCGACCCGCGCGACACCATCGGCGAGCATAGCGCCTGCCCCTTCCACGACAACTGCCTCGAGGGCCTCATCGCCGGCCCCGGCGTTAAAAAGCGCTGGGATGGCAAGAGCGCCGGAGACATGGCCGATGACCCGGAGGCCATGGACCTGCTCGCCGGCTATCTGGCACAGGCGCTCATGACCTACACGCTGTGCTACGCGCCGCAAAAGATCATCATCGGCGGCGGCGTGGCCGACCACACCCCCATCGTGCCGCTCGCGCGCAAGAAGTGCGCCGAGATGCTCAACGGCTATATCGTCACGCCCGAGGTCAACGACATCGATAACTACATCGTCAACAACAGCCTCGAGGGCAAGCAGGGCATCATGGGCTGCCTGGCCCTGGGCGCACAGGCGCTTCAGTAGCAGACGCACCCACAGGGCGTGGCGCGCTCGGCAAATCCAACCTACGGAACGACGCCACCACGCCCCATATAAGCCCTCAAATATAAAAGGCCGCCTAGGACCAAACATTACGTCCTAGGCGGCCTTTTTGGCGCACATCAGCGACCGTAAGAGATATCGGAGCACAACGCCCGTTGCCGCTCCACAGCAGTCGATCATCACATCGGTGATCATGCCGGCGCGTCCCGGCACAAAGAGCTGAATCGTTTCGTCGATCGAGGGAATCAGCAGCAGGAACACCGCCGTGGGCAGCAGCACGTCAAAGGTGCGCCGGCCCTCAAAATCAAAGGCGTGCGTTGCCAAGATGCCGAGCACCATATACTCGGTAAAATGTGCGCACTTGCGAACAACAAAGTTGGTCACCCATTCATATGGAAGTCCCACGCCGTGCAGGAAACCGCGGATAGCTTCCATGACCGTCAGGCTCAGCGAGCCCGACCCCGAGCCGGGAACCAGCGAATTACCCCAGATCAAGAGCGCCATCAGGCAGGTTACAACCGCCCATTTTCGATTGATCTTAACCATGCAGAAGTTATGCCTCCGCGCGGAGCGGCGCGAAGCTGGCGGTACCGCCCTCGATAACGCTCAGATAGGCACGGCCCGTACGCTTGGCGGTAGAGGACTGCAGGCGCTCGATCTCTTCCTCGAGGATCTGATTGACGCGCTCGTGACGACGATTTTCCATAATGCCGGCGGCAATAGCCTCGGCCCGCTCGATGCCCTCGCGTGAGATACGGGCAGTATCCTCGGGGAAAACAGCGCTGTGACGGCCGACATAGGCGGGAGCAGCAGGCTGAGGGGCAGCGACGGGAGCGGGGGCTGCAACAGGAGCAGGCTCGTCAATCTCATCCAGAATCGCGGTGGCGGCGGCCCACATGTCCTCGTGGCCCGAGTAATCGGCCATGGGAACATCAACCTCGAGCGAGGCGTCCGGAAGGTCGCCGGTGTCGATGCGATCTTGGGCATCAATCGATGCGGTGATGGCTGCAGGTTCATCAAGGTCATCGAGATCGATGTCCACGGCACCGGAGATGATAGGCATGCTGGCGAGGTTTGCATTGTACGGCGCAGCCTCAGCCGCCTGCTGCTGGGCAGGAGCGCCCCAAAGCGAGCTTTCGGCGGCACGGCGGGCGGCAACGGCCTCCTCGTCCGCAGTCATGGCTTCATCAACGTACGAATTGTCGGCAGAAGCGTTCGCGTCCGCCGAGGTAGCGTTGTAGGCGTTATTGGCTGCCGCGTTGGCAACGAGTGCCACGAAAGCCGCCGTGCTGCCCGCAGGGGCGGCCTGGGAACCAGACACGGCGCGTGCCGCGGCGGCGATGTCGTCGCGATTGAAGGAGCCGGTCTGCCCGCCGTTGGTGAGTTCGTCGATGGCGACTTGATAGACGTCGCGCGAGTGTGCAGGGTCGCAGCTCACCGGCGAATCGTCGTCGAGCATACTGTCGATCATGGACCAAGCCTCGGCCTCGTCCATAGCATCTGCGGCTCGAGCGATGGTAGGGACACCATCATCGGCATGACGGCGCTGGAACGCACCAGTCAGGCCGGAAAGGAATGCCGAGGTAGACTGCTCCGCCTGAGCCTGAGAAGCGGAAGCCACAGCGTAAGGAGTCGCATCCTGCTGCTGAGCTGGAATCGAGGCGGTCTTGAACTCACTTTGATGCTGATTGAGATTGGCGGCACCGCCCATGGCATCGGGCTGGAACAGACGCTCTTCACGCTGCGCACGATACTCGGAGATACCCAGCGAGGTGGCATAGATACCCACGCCCGCCACCGCGCCCACGGCGAAGGGAACCGCACCCGCCACGACCGTCTCGTTCACAGACGAAAACGGCAGCGTCGCGGCATACATAACCACGGGAGCGGCAAGGCCGATCCCGCACGAAAGTCCGGCAAGGACTGCTCGTTGTGTTGCATCAGAAGAAGCCATGAGCTCTCCCCATCTTCCAGCACCCAAATCGCATCATTCAGTTGGCTGCGCGAGAGAAGATGAAGCGGGGCTATGCCCCAAAGCAACGGTATATGGTTCGTTTCATCTGCGTTTTCCGTCGCGAAGCTTAAAAGCTATTATGCGAAACCGCCCCGTCGATTGCAAGCGACGATGTCGGATTGAAACGGGAAACCTGCTGCTCGTCGGTCTTATGGTTAAAAATAAGCGCGGAGCGACAATATGAAAAAGGGCCGAGGCTCAAAGCCCCGACCCTTTATCGAATTGATGACTATCGCTGCGCGTGGATGACAACCTAGAACGTCTGCTCGTAGTCGCTGTGCTTTTTGGCCGAACGCACCAGGAACTCTTGGTTGGTGTTGGTGCCCTTAAGACCCTTGATAAACGATGCGGCTGCGCGCTCGGTGTTGTTCATGCCGGCAAGAATGCGACGCAGGCCAAAAACAAACGGACGCATCTGCTCGTCGACCAACAGGTCCTCGTTACGCGTACCGGAGGCAACGGGGTCGATAGCCGGGAAGATGCGACGGTCGGCCAGGTCGCGGTCGAGCTTAAGTTCCATGTTGCCGGTGCCCTTGAACTCCTCGAAGATGACCTCGTCCATCTTGGAACCAGTGTCGATGAGGGCAGAGGCCAGGATGGTGAGCGAGCCACCGTTCTCGATATTACGGGCTGCGCCCAGGAAGCGCTTGGGCGGATACAGCGCCGCCGAATCGACGCCGCCCGAAAGGATACGGCCCGAGGCGGGCGCCGCCAAGTTGTAGGCGCGGGCAAGACGCGTGATGGAGTCGAGCACCACCACGACATCGCCGCCCAGCTCCACGATGCGCTTGGCGCGCTCGATGACGAGCTCGGCCACGCGGGTGTGGTTGTCGGCGGGCATATCGAAGGTCGAGGCCACGACCTCGCCCTTAATGGAGCGCTGCATATCGGTGACCTCTTCGGGGCGCTCGTCGACGAGCAGGCAGATGAGGTGCACCTCGGGGTTGTTAATCGAGATAGACTGGCAGATCTTCTTGAGGATCGTGGTCTTGCCGGCCTTGGGCGGGGACACGATCAGGCCACGCTGGCCCTTG
>URGY01000026.1 GCA_900547505.1 uncultured Collinsella sp. | reverse complement strand
GTCGGCAGCGTCAGATGTGTATAAGAGACAGGTGTTGCTGGGCGAGGTTTCGCGCCTCATATCGCGCCGCGGCCGCAGCGTCGACAATCCCGGCGTTGGCGTGTGTGGAAAACGCAAATCGTGAGGGGGTTCGGTTCGGCAGTGCGGGACTCAAAACCGGAGTTGCTTCCGAGTTAACAAATTGCTGCGAGGATTACTGCGGCAATCGTGAAGGTTATGCTAGCGGTTGTGCTGCTCGATATCAGAGGAGAGTTTAGGCGCAAAGTAGGGGACGTGGCCCAGGTAAGGGCAGCTGTCGTTGCGCTCATCAACGATGCAGGGAACGTCATCGTAGGTCATGGTCGAACCGATCTTGGCGATGGCCTTGGCGGCGGGCGCGACAATAATCTTGAGCGGTGCAATCGGCGCCATGGCATCTCCTTTCGATCTTGGTATTCGTTCGATGTCTTACCATAACTGTAATGCGGAATCAAGCTGGTTGTGTGCGGAATGAGAGTGGTATGAGCTTCGCATTCTTTATCTACACGATTCTTGTCATGGGCGTTGGATTGGTGACGGCATCAACTGCACTCGTAATATGGCTCATGACTCGTCGACGCGATTGTTTGGTGGCGGCCGCGGGCTTCCTTCTCTATATCTTCGATATGTCGGTGATCTTCTTTGATGAGTACAACCGGCTCAAATATGACTATGTGGTGACGTTTAATGAGCCGCTTCAACATCCGTTACTGCGCTGCGCGCTGGGCGTGGCGATTCTTGCGTGCGTATGGCTTTGGGTAACGTTTCGCTTACACGATGAGGTGACCGTTAAGCGCGTTGCCGCATATGTCGTACCGATCGCCGTGCTTCAGCTTGCTCTGGTGCCTCGTACTGGCTTTGCGGGCCAGGTTCAGCAATATCTTTTTTGGCTTACGCGCGATTTGGGAATGGCATTCTGCTTGGTATATGCTTACGCTCGCTATCGCAAGACGGAGAATAGGGCTGAGCGGCTCGATCTTGAGCGCTCTCGGATGTTCTTTTGCATAGCCTGCGTGCTTACCGTGATGGTGGTTATCGAAGATACCTATATGATCCTATTCTGCACGCCTGACGTTGACAACGTGATGGTGAGCGCCTTTTTATGGTATCTGGGCGAGCGGAATATCTCAGAGAATTTATTGTTTGTGGCTGCAGCCGTTCAGCTATTTAAACAGTTCAGCCATATCTTACGTGTGTTCTCGCGTCACCCTCGTGCCGATGAAGAGGTAGCGACAGAGCGCCGTGATGCACGGGAGGACCTTGTCTCGCGTGTTGTGATTTTCTCGGACGAGCATGGGCTTTCAAAGCGTGAACAGGAAGTGCTTACACTCGTATTGCGTGGACTCGATGTCCAAAATATTGCTAACGAACTTGTGATTAGTCCGGGTACCGTCAAGGCTCACCTGCATCGCATCTATGTAAAGAGCGAAGTCAAGGCGCGTGACGACTTGATTGAGACATTCTGGCGCTCGTAAGGCTGGAGTGGTTCGGCTGACGGCGTATCGCAGACCACTTGGCGTAATGAAGCGACAATAAACTTTGACAATAAAATACCTGCTCAGACGTGTAAACCTTCTTAAGCCGTCCGTTCGCTCGTTTCCATCTTGGCAGCTTGTGCAGGAGGTGCGTCAATGGGTGTTGACACGGGGCGTAGGGCGCTGGACAGACGCCCGACCGCTCGTAGGCACGTGTCATGTAGGGAGCGACAAATGCTCCCTCACCGATTGGGCGCGTCGTATCGTGGCGCTCATCCATTGTCCTGTAACGTCTGAGGAGGCTCATATGGACAAAGCGGATTTAGTCATCAAAAGTAATGCTGTGTTCGCTGGTGACGGGCTGGCCCCGTTCAAGGGCGGCGTTGCCGTCGCAGGTGACAGGATTGTTGCGTGCGGCGAGGATAAGTACCTCGACGCTTTTATCGGGCCCGATACCGAGGTGCGCGACTATGGCGATAAGCTCGTCATGCCTGGCATCATCGACTCACACACTCACTATGCCCAGGGCGCCTTTGTGTCCGATCCCGATTTCGCCGTCAATCTCATCGATTGCACAAGCTTTGAGCAGTGTATGGAACGCGTGCAGGCGTTTGCCGAAGACCACCCGAACAACGAGTGGATCGTGGGCTATCAGGTTATCCAGTTCCAGTGGGACGTGCCCGAGATGCCTACGGCGGCAATGATCGATGAGTACATTTCGGACCGTCCGGTCTTTTTGCAGCAGGTTGACGTGCACACGTTTAGCGCCAACACCTGCGCAATCGAGAAAATCGGCATTACTGCTGAAACGCCAGACCCATCAGGCGGCAAGATTCTTAGGGATGAAGCTGGCAACCCCACTGGGGTCTTCTCGAACAACGCGGGATCCCTTTTCTTGGATGAGGTATACAATCCTGCCCCCGAGGTGGCTAGTGCTTCCTTTGCCAAGACCGCGCATCGTGCCAACGCTCTCGGTATTACGACAGTCGGCATGGTAAACCCCACTTTTGTGAGCATGGATAACCCCTATAAATTCCTCGCGGAGCTTAACCGCAAGGGCGAACTTCCGTTGCGCGTGTTCATGTACACAGACCTTTTTGAGAACGAGGCCATGACGCTCGAGGAGATTCGGGCGAAATACGACTTCCCGGGCACGCAAGTCGAGTGGCATGGCTTTAAGCAGTTCATTGACGGTGTGTGTTCCGATCATACTGCTTGGATGCTCGAGCCCTATGCTAATGCTCCCGAGACCTGTGGCGAGCCGGCTGAGGAACCTGAGCGTGTGCGCAAAGCCATCCTTAAAGCGCTTGAGTGGGGTGTCGACACGCGCATCCATGCCATAGGCGATCGTTCCGTACGCTTTATCCTGGACTGCTTCGAGGAGGGCGAGAAGCGTTACGGTCTTATGGGCTGTCGTCACTCCATGGAGCACAACGAGACTGTTCAACCTGAGGATTTGCCGCGCTATGCGGAGCTCGGCGTCTGTCCGGCCATGCAGCCGTGGCATATGCTGCTTGATATGGCAGACTTGGCAAAGGACGACGCCGTTGGTCCCGAGCGCGCGGCGCTCTCGTGGCCAATTCATAGCCTGCTCGCGAGCGGTGCCTGCGTGCATCTGGGCTCCGACTTCCCGGTCGTGGGGCTTGAGCCTATGGAGGAAGTCTATGGAGCGGTCTACCGCATGCTCGAGGATGGATCTAATCCTGAGGGTTGGTTCCCCGAGGAGCGAATCACTATGGCCGAGGCCCTGCGCGCATACACCTACGGCAGCGCCTACGCTATGCATGCTGAGGACCGCATCGGCACACTCGCCTGCGGCAAGCAAGCCGACATTTGCGTACTCGACCGCAATCTCTTTACCTGCGAGCCGGCAGAGGTGCTCGAGGCTACCGCGGCCCTTACGATGATCGCCGGCAAGGTGGTCTTTGAGGCCTAGCGCCATCGTTTGGTTGGGCGGCTTGGCGCCAGTTGTCAGCCGCCTGACATCCATTCAGCACTACTCTCTCAAGGAAAGGGGAGAACAATGGCAGAAGAAGTAACCGCTGCCGTGGAGGAGGAGCGCGAGCTCGCCTCCCAACCGATTCCCGGTCTGGTGCGTAAGTACACCATCGTCACCGGCCAGGGCATGCTCGCCCAGATCATCATGGTGGTCCTCGAGGGCCTCGTGATGGGTTGGGGCCTGGGTGCCCACGGCCTGGCCTGCGTCTCGATCATCATGTCGGTCGAGTACATCAACCTGGCCTTTGGCAACCTGTTTGGCACCGGCGTGCCCGCCGTGGTGGGCAACCTTTTGGGTGCCGGCGACATTAAGGGCGCAAGCAAGGCTTTTAGCCAGGGCTTTTGGCTCACCACGATTGTGAGTGTGCTGCTTGCTGTGGTGATGGCCGTGTTTACCGAGCCCATCTGCGCATTCTTTGGCGCCACGCCCGACATCATGGCCGATACCGTTGCCGGCGTGCGCACCTTCGCCGTGCTGCTGCCGCTCACAGTCATTGGCCAGATGGTCACCGCTGTGATGCGTGTGGACGAGAAGGTTCAGGTCCAGGCCAACCTCATGACCGTTTCGGCCATCGTTGCCATCTGCTGGCTCGCGCTTTCTACGTTTGTGCTCAAGTTTGGCGTTATGGGCGCCGGCGTGTACTACGGGCTTTCCATCGGTATCTGGGCCATCGGTATCTTCTGGTTCATCGGGGGCAAAAAGTCCCAGCTCCAGATTAGCCTGGCCGACCTTAAGCTCGACCTCGCCGTCTGCGGCCAGATCCTCAAGATCGGCTTCCCGTTCTTCCTGGTCCAGGGCGCGACCTTTATCTTTAACACCGTTGCCAACTCGCTTTTGGGCTCGCTCGGCGGCGACATGGGCTCGCTCTACATCGCAGCCTTTGGCGTGATCAACGGCTACATCCTCTACATCACCATGATGGTTGCCCAGTGCTTCTCCTATGGCCTGCAGCCCATCGCTGCCTTCAACGCCGGCGCAAAGGCTTGGGCGCGCCTTAAGGAGACGCTCTCTTGCACGCTTAAGTACCAGGTTGTGACGCTGGCGCTGGTCACCGTCGCGCTCTGGCTTGCCGCCACTCCGGTGTGCGCCTTCTTTGCCGGCAGCGATCCTGCGCTCGTTGAGGTTGCCGCCAACGCCACGCGTACCGTCATCCTGGCTGTTGCCCTGGGCTATCTTGCCATGACCATGTCGATATATTTCCAGGCGGTCGAGAAGGTTGGTGTCGCCACGTTTACCGGCCTGCTTCGCTATGTGATCTGCTCAGTGCCGCTTATGTACCTCCTCGGCAACATGATGGGTGTTGAGGGCGTGTGGATCGCCCTGGTGGTGGCCGACGCCATTACCGGCATCATCTCCATTGCGCTCGCCGCGCACGAGTTCAAGCGCCTTGCCACGCTCTAGGCTCGGACATGGCTGGCGTACGATAGTCGAACAAGTTAACTCGCCTGCAAGCCACCACAATGGGGACAGCCCCCATTGTGGTGGCTTTTGTTATTTAGGGTCTGAGATTTCGGCTCTATAAATAATGCTTTTGAACTAGGCTACTATAAGATTGTGGTAAACGCTAATATAAGATTATGGCGAATGAAACTATCCGATTATGGTAACAGCGCAATAAGGGGCGTTGATATGGCTGAGTTCATTAACAGGGATTTGCATGAGTTGCTCATTCGCATGGCAGGCTGGTTTCCTGTTGTGTCGTTGACAGGGCCTAGGCAGAGCGGTAAGTCTACGCTGGTTCGGCATACCTTTCCCGACTATTCCTACGTCACGCTTGAGGACCCTCAAACGAGGCGCGCGGCCTTGGAGGATCCGGTGAGTTTTATCCGCAACCGAAAGGGCGGACTCATCATCGATGAGGCGCAATACGCCCCGGATTTGTTTTCAATGATCCAGGTTGTTTCGGATGAGCGGGGAGACGCCGGTCAATACATCCTTACAGGCTCGCAAAACTTTTTGATGATGAAAAGCATCGGGCAGTCTCTTGCCGGGCGAGTCGGGATCTTGAAATTGCTGCCATTATCGTTTCGAGAAGCGGAGAGGGGCCAGCAGGGGCAGCTGGAAGTGGATTTGTTCGCGCTCGAAGGGGGATACCCTCGCCTGCGTTCCGCCGGAATGCCGTCCTCGGTTTATTTTCCCAGCTATATCGATACCTATGTTGAGCGCGATGTTGTGGGCTTGCTTGATGTGCGCAATATGGCGGAGTTTCATAAGTTTCTGTCCATAATTGCTCAGAGCGTCGGTGCCCTCATCAATATATCCTCGCTTTCTCGAGATACGGGCGTGAGCGTATCGACCATAAAAAGCTGGTTGTCCATCCTGGAGCAGAGCTACCTGACGTTTTCGCTGCAGCCCTATTATGCAAATGCCAAGAAGCGTCTAACTAAAACGCCCAAGCTCTATTTTTACGACACGGGGCTGCTCTGCTACTTGCTCAAAATTGGATCACTGGAGCAACTATTGGAGAGCCCTTATCTGGGGGCCGCTTTCGAAAACCTCATCGTTTCCGAAACGGCGAAGAGCCATCTCAACGTGGGCGAGAATCCCGAGCTGTATTTCTATAGGGACGACAGCAAGCGTGAAATCGATTTGCTCGACTGTACAAACTCAGGGAGTCCCAAGGCTATCGAAATAAAATCATCCAGAACGTATCACGATAAGTACGCCCGCCATCTACAGACTGTATGCGATGAGATCGACATTGCAAAAGATGCGCGCTATGTTGTAGCCCGCGTGGACTCAACGTATGAGTCGAAAGACTGTAGTGTGGTTTCGGCGCGTGATTGGCTTTTACGATAACAAGCTCGGCGTATTAACAACAGCCGCGAAGGGAACCGGCCCCTTTTTGCGGCGGTTTTTGCCTATCTGGTGCGTCTTAGATGCAAGTGAGTAGACTTATTTGGATATGCCGAGCACACCGCGGCAAATGCTCAATAAAACCGCAGGTCAGAGCTGTGGCGTTTTGGGGCGTGCTTGGCCTCCTGCAAAAAGCCTACTCACTTGGTTTTTCTGCTGGAAGACCGCCGTGAGGGAAGGCAGCTCCCTCGTGGCGGCTGGCATTTGCCCAGATAAACCCTGCCAAAATAAACCTGTCTACTCTTTGAGCCAGAGCCGACACTAATTCAAATGGCGAAATCAAAGGGCGTTCTCCGTATGGAGGGCGCCCTTTTTTATCGTGGGATGTTTTGCGTGGCAGTCATAAGGCCCAGACGGTTGCTGACGCCGAGCTTGCGATAGATGGCGTTGACGTGCTTCTTGACGGTTGACTCGCTTATGAATAGCTCGTTTGCCATCTGTTTGTTCGTTTTGCCGCCGAGCATGAGCTGCATGATTTCGGCTTCGCGCGGTTGGATATTATGTTCTGTAATGAAAGCATTCAGCTGGTCTGTGTCTTCGGTCTGGGTGAGATTAATGCCCCGAGGATAGAGGTTGGCGAGCGCGAGGCTCGCGTGCCGAGCGATTTCGAGCAGGATTGCGAGCTCGGTGTCGGTGAAGTCTCCGGCCGTGCGTTCGCGAAACAGGGTGATGCTTCCTAGCGGGCTGTCGTTGTGCGCGAGCGTGGCCGTACAGCCAAAGTAGACGCCCTGCGGTTCCATCCATTTGCGATAGATGGGCGTGGCATCGCGTCGCTCGACGTCCACGAGGTCGAGGTCGCGGTAGACGCCGACCTTATGTAGGTCAAAGCTCCATGTTGTATAGTCCATCGCGGCGTAGCGGTTGTAGTAGTCGCTCAGCGCGCGGTCGTCCATTCCGCTGCTTGTGGGGTGGACGTAGCGTGGGGCGTCACTGCCTGCCGCCTCGATCAGGTCGAACATGGCGATCCGATGGGGCACGAGCCCTGTCGTTCCCTCGAGGGTCTCCTTTTGCAGCTTATCGACACCGTGTGATGCGTGGATTGCAAGCGCGAGCTCGTTGAGAGCAGTCCAGGTCGTACTGTCCAACTCAATAGTCTGCTGTTTATTGCATGGGGGCATAGGGCGTCCTTTCCATTGTGGAACCCAGTATGTCATGTTCTCGGCCTGAATAGAACTTTAGGTCAGCGAATGGTATACCGTTGGTCGCTGAAAGGGGCTCGAGGGACTATTGAGAACATCTCGGTGCGGCCGCATCATGGTCTCGTCAAGCAAAAGCACCGAGATTTAGGAGCTTGAAATGAAGACCATCTACGAGAGTGAATCCACGCCTAAGAAGGACGGGTTCTATATGCCCGGCGAGTATGAGGAGCAGGAGCGCACCTGGATTCTGTGGCCGCACCGCTCCGACGTGTGGCGCTGCGGCGCCAAGCCGGCGCAGAAGGTCTTCACCGAGATCATTAAGACCGTTGCACGCTTTCAGCCCATCACGGTAGGCGTCAACACCGAAGACTTCCCCGCGGTGTGCGAGATCTTCGACGGTGTTGAGAACGTGCGCGTTATCCACATGGAGTACAACGACAGCTGGATTCGCGACCCCGGCCCGGCGTTCCTCGTTAATGACAATGGGGAGGTGGCCCTTTCGCACTTCCACTTTAATGCTTACGGCGGTTTCATTGACGGTCTGTACTTCCCGTGGGACAAGGATGCTTCCATTGGCCTGCAGGTGGCACAGCTTGAGCAGGTTAACCGTTATCGTCCCGAGGACTACATCCTCGAGGGCGGCTCGTTCAACTGTGATGGTCAAGGCACCGTCGTGACCACCGAGATGTGTCTGCTCAACGAGGACCGCAACCCGCAGTACACCAAGGAGCAGATTGAGGAGAAGCTCTCTGAGTATCTCGGTATCGAAAAGGTTATCTGGATCAAGGACGGTATCGATCCGTACGAAACGAACGGTCATGTGGACGACGTCGCATGCTTTAGTGCGCCCGGCGAGGTCTGCTGCATGTGGACCGATGATCCCAACCATAAGTTCTACAAGGAGTGCCAGGAGGCGTACAAGACGCTCTCCGTGTCCACGGATGCCAAGGGTCGCAAGCTCAAGATCCACAAGGTGATCATGCCTGCGACTTCGGTATATATGACCGAAGAGGAGGCCAGCACGATTGATCCCGTCGAGGGCGTGCTGCCGCGTACCCCCGAGGACGCCTTCGAGCCGAGCTATCTCAATTTCCTGCCCATCAACGGAGCGGTGCTTGTGCCGCAGTTCGGTGACCCCAACGACGCCCAGGCGCTCAAGGATATCCAGGCTGCTTATCCGGACCGTGAAGTCATCGGTATCATGACTCGCGAGGTTATCTACGGCGGCGGCAACATCCACTGCATCACCCAGCAGCAGCCCAAGGCGCGCCACAAGTAGTAGCTCCTTGGTAAACAGGGTTTGATTATCCGTAAATGAAAGTCCGCCGGCTTCAATGGCCGGCGGGCTTTTTGTGTGGCGGCTTGGGCGTTTGCCCAGATAAAACCTACCAAAATAAACCTGTCCCTTTTTGGCAGGTGGTTTCAGCTGAACGGCGGGCCGTGCGGCTTGGGTGTGCGGGCTCACAATCTGGGGAAACCAAACAGATTGGGGGCTTGTATGATCGACTCGAAGGGAAACGTGCGACCCGAGGGCATGTTTAACAGGGCGCACCTGGCCCCCGAAGCCCAGCGCGCATACGATGCGCTACTCGAGTGCGTGCTCAACGGGCAGAAGGGCTGCGAGGTTTCGGCGCGTGCGGGCATGGATACGATCAAGGCGCTCGTATAGCTTTACGCTTTCGGATGTGACACATAGGACTGCATGCGCCGCTCCCGGCTATATTGCCTCCGAGTGCTTTAGCTCATGGAGATAGCCGGCATCAGCGATTTCGAGAGCTTGGCGGCGTCCACGAATGCCCCGGTGTTTACACCTCAGACGGACGACTTTGGACTCGCGGTCCATATTTTCAAGATGCTCAATCGCGGAATTCATCCGTACAGTTCTGGCGAGCTGGACCTAGAATTTTTGACCTAGACGACGATATTCCGGCTCTTCCGCTCAATAGCTGCGTGTGCAATGGGCGCAGCTCCTTTGCAGGGACGCTGATCGGATATGTTGTCCCTAGTTACGCTCTTGCGATCAATGACTTTGGCAACCTTATGGGCGAGGCTTTCCGCCGGTCGCTCTTTGGCAAAGCGCATGAGCGCCTTGATGCGCGCACATGGGCGCGCCTGCTCGCCCTGTATCTGTCTGAGACGGTTGAGTGTCCGCGCGGTCATCTATATCACGCTTCGCAGGATGAATGTCCCTATTGTCGAGGAGAGCGCGCTCTGTTAGCTCGTTTTGGCTGATTGGTTTGGGCCGTCTTGGAGAAAGCCCGCAAGGCGGCGTGCAGGTTAATCCTGCGTGTCGCCTCCGTACATGTAGACGATAAAGCCGTCGCCGGTGTCTTGGCTGTGATCTTCCAGGATGCGTTTCATATTGAGGTGCTCGTAGAACTGCCAGTCGGAGTTGCAGTCGCTCATCAGGAAGAACTTGGTGCAGCCTGCCTTGGCGAGCTCGGCGCGCGCAAGGTCGATGAGCTCGCGGCCGAGTCCCTTGCCCTGCCACTCGGGCACGATGATGATCAGGTTGAGCTGGCCCTGGGCATACTCGTTGCCCGTGGCGGCAAAGCGGTCGGCCGTGGCCTTTTCACGACTGTCGCCAAAGAGCGAGCCCTCGAGCTTGGCATCGGCGGTCTTTGCCATCTCGGTTGCCTGGGCGAGCATCTCGTCGTAGCAGGGCTCCCACGTGGGATTGGTGCGCGGCTTGCCGTCCTCGAAGATGCCGATACAGCAGGCGGCGATAGTGCGGCCCTCGGCCTCGGCGACGAGTGCGATGGGGGAGCGCTGCAGCTGCATAGCGATGTTAAAGCGCGCGCAGAAATCGGCGGCTTCGACGTCGCCGCGGTTGCGTAGTGTGTTGCACCACAGCTGGTTGTAAATGGCGGCGATGCCGGTCAGGTCATCGAGCGTGGCGGCGCGCAGAGTTACGTTGTCAAGGCTCATGGAGGCTCCTTCCAGGTTGGGTCAGGCCATCTCTGAGTGTGACATGGACGCAGGACTGCCGTATCGACCATTCGGCAGACGACCCTCGATCCCTCGGGGACGGAGGGCCCTAAGAAGGAATGAGGGTGGATTTTCGGACACTTGCTCAATGAGAGTGGATAATCTCCCACTTTTAGCGCTGGTATAGGTCAAAAACGGGAGATTATCCACTCTCATTCTGGGTAGTTCCGCCCATGCACTGGGGTGGGGGATATGCGTCTTCCACCCCTCCTTTCTTTGGCTGGATTTTGCGTTGAAGACAGCGATCTGCATGTCTTTGGCGTAAAGTTTATCCGTAGCACATATCAATAAGCGAAAGGCCCGGTAGTGAGCGCGTTCTACTTCTTCTACGGAATCACGTTCGTCTTGGTTTGCATGGTGGCGGTGTGCGTATCGGTATGCACGTACCTCGTCTCACATCGAACAAGCTACTTGACGGTCTCGGCCTTCTTTTTCTTCGACATGCTCGAAAGCGCCATCGTATTCCTCGATGAGTATCAGGGCCGTAAGATGATGACAGATATCCTCAGCAGACAATTTCCCATGACTCACCCCATAACGAAACTCGTCCTATCGATTGGAATCATGGCGAGCATGTGGGCATTTGCATTGGCGATCGTAAACAAGACGAGCCGGCTTCGCATGCTCGTGCCCTGCATCGCCTTTTCTGCTTTCGAGGCCATGTCGCTTGTGTTGCAGCCCGATTCAATCAAACAACTCGCCTTTTATGCGTTGCGCTCCTTGTTCATGTTCGTGGCGTTTGGCATGATTTTCGTCTGCTACCGCAAAAGCAAGCCGTTGGCGCGAAAGAGCTTCTATGCACGCTACGGCAGGTTTCTTATTGTGATGGCTGTGTTGACGGCGTTTGTTCTGATCGAGGATGTACGCGTTCTCGGGCTGAATATTGGGCGGATCGAAGTCACCGATTACCTGTATTTTGCCTACGGCAGAAACATCCCAGAGAACATCATGAGCGTGGTGGCCGCGATATATACCGTTCGTACGGCGTCGCAGATCTTGTCGTTGCGCTTTTCTGCTCCGCCCACAACGTTTGGCACCTCTGCCAAACAGATTGCGGAGGTCCGCTTTTCGGCATTCTGCGACCAGCACGATATCTCCGCGCGTGAACGCGAAGTGCTCGACCTTCTGCTCGATGGCCAGGATAACCGCGTCATAGCGAATGATTTATTTATCTCTGTCGGCACGGTCAAATCGCATGTTCACACGATATTCCGTAAATGCGGTGTCTCATCGCGATCCGAGCTTCTTCAGAGCTTTTGGGCAGGTTAAAGGCAGGGTTATAGGGGGTATAAGCCTCCGCTTACGGCAATAACCCCGTTTGTGCAGACAAGTTTATACCCGGGGGTGCTATTCAGGTGATAGCAAGCGTCGCGAAAGCGCGGCGATGTCAACAGAAAGGTGGGTTATATGAAGACCTCTATCCCCCCCCGTTTCCCGTAGAAGCTTTCTCGGCCTGAGCACGTTGGGCGCCGCGGCTGTTGCGGTGGGTGCCTCCGGTTGCGCCAACAATTCTTCAAATGCCGGAAGCACCGGCAGCGCGAGTTCCGATAAGGCATCCATCGTCTTTCGTAACGGCACGATTCAGACGATGGTCAAAGAGGGCGACACCGCGGCCGCCCTGGCTGTCTCGGGCAACAAGATCGTATATGTAGGCGAAGACTCCGGTGTTGACGAGTACATCGATGACAACACGCGTGTCATCGATCTTGATGGCGGTATGGTGACCCCCGGCTTTATGGACGGCCATATCCACGCTCCGGGCAACTGGGTGACCGCGCTGTACGAGATCGATCTTACCAAGAGCACCACGATCGATGAGTATAAGAAGGTGATCAGTGATTTTGTAACCAAGCATCCCGATGATAAGGCTTACGTTGGCGGCTCGTTCATGATCAACGCCTTCGAGCAAGAGGATGGCACCAATCCCGGCCCCAACAAGTCCATCCTCGACGAGATCTGCTCCGATAAGCCCATCATGCTGACCGATGTTTCCTATCATTCGGTGTGGGTCAACAGCCGTGCGCTCGAGCTTGCGGGCATCGATAACGATACCCCCAATCCCACGGGCGGCATCATCACCCGCGATGCAAACGGCGAGGCGACTGGCTACTTGATCGATTCTGCTGCCACTATGGCGAGGAAGGTTGTCTCCGTCGAGCATACGGACAAGGAGCTTGAGAACGCTCTCGACAAGTACCAGCAGGTGGCTTCGAAATACGGCATCACCGGCATTACCAACATAAGCGTCGTGGGAAAGTCTACGGCAGAGGATTGCCAGTTCTATACTGACCTTGAGAAAGAGGGCAAGCTTAACCTGCGTATGCGAGTACTTCCTACCATTAGGCCCGGCATGACGGCTAAAAAGGCCATTAAAACCGTGAAGGACCTCAAGAAGTTCGATAGCAACATGATCTCTACTGGTACGGCCAAGATCTACTCCGATGGCGTTACAGAGGGCGGCAGCGCCGTGATGCTCGAGCCATATACCTCCGCCGCCGGTAAGGGCGATAACTGGTACGGCGAGTCCGTTTGGGACAAGCAGGAGTTCAGCGACATGGTGGCCGCCCTCGACAAAGAGGGTGTTCAGATTCATGTTCACGCGATCGGCGACGGCGCCGTCCACAATACACTCGATGCCTACGAGCGCTGCGTCAAGGAGAACGGCGAGCGCGATGATCGCCGCAACACCATGACGCATGTGTGCGCAATCACCGACGAGGACATTCAGCGCGTCGCCGATCTCGACATCGTGTGCGCGCTGCAGTTCCTGTGGATGTATCACGATTCTTTGTGCGACCTCGAGATCGCCATGGTGGGCGAGGATCGCGCCATGAAGTTCTACCCCGTCAAGAACATGCTCGAGGCCGGCTGCTTTATCTCCGGTGCGAGCGATGGCCCGGTCACCGGCTATGCGCCGCTCGAGGAGATCGAGGTGGCCGTTACGCGCAACAGCCCGTTTCCCGAGGAGGAGGACACCGATATGTACCGTTGGCCCGAGCAGGCCATCACGGCATATCAGGCGCTCGAGGCATATACCAAAAACGTTGCCTTCGAGAACTACATGGAGGATAAAATCGGTACGCTCGAGGTGGGCAAGCTCGCCGACCTCACGGTGCTCGACCAAGACATCCTTAATTGCGATCCCAAGAAGATCTCCGATACCAAGGTTCTGTTCACTGTCTCCGATGGCCGTATCGTATACGAGGGATAATCGGTCGATTGAGGTGAAGAACGGACGATCTGCTCGGCAGAACGCTTGGTTGCCAGCCGTCGTCGCGATTTAGCACAGGCCGCCGCGGACGCGTGAGCGTCCGTGGCGCGCTTTTTTGCGGTGGTCATTGGGGGCGTTCTTAAACGACTAGCCAAACAAGAGCGTTCCCAACGACTACCCCAAGGAATGTCCCAGACTGCCGGCAGAAAAGGAACGTCCCTAACCGCCGCATCCGGAGCAAGACGGCGCCGCAGGTAGAGGACGGACAGCGAGCGGGCCACATTTGAGACAAGGTGACGTGAAACGAAAGGGCGCTGACCTTCTGGTCGCGCCCT
>URGY01000025.1 GCA_900547505.1 uncultured Collinsella sp. | reverse complement strand
GCATACGAGATGCAGCGTAGGCTCGTGGGCTCGGAGATGTGTATAAGAGACAGCATAAGGTAGTTGCGCGTCTGGCCGTTGGCGCCGAGCATCTGGGGAAGGACGGGGGCGACCTTCTCCGCCGCGTCGACCGCACCGTTGAGGGTAGCAAAGCCGTCCTTGGCCTTATCGACCAGCTCGGTCACCTGGGAAATATGAGTATCGCCAATGCCCTGGACCTTCTCGTTGGCGCTCTTGAACACCTTTGAGCTGCTGGAAAGCGAATCGGCGACCGCCTGCAGCGCGGACACGTTAATCATGCCGTCCTGGAACAGCTTGCCGGGCGTGGCCTGCGAAAGGTTGTCGGCCATGGGAACCAGCGCGTTGCTCGAGACATCGGACAGGGCATCAATCATGGTGCGGGCTGCGTTGATGTCACTGCCATACACCGGGATAAACGAAGCCGCCGTCCACAGCGGGCTCGAAGTCTCCGCCTTCATGCTGTCGCAGAGTTCATCGATCTTCTTCGCGTCGTCAGGCAGCGTCGAAAAATCGCCCGACGTGACCTTGTCCTTAAGGCCACCGACGATCTCGACAGCCTCCTTCGCTTCGCTCTTTACGGTCTTTGCCGAGTTAAGCAGCATAAAGCCGCTTGCGCCAAGCGCAACGAGAAGCACCGCGGCTACAGCGGCAATAATGGCGCCGGTGTGACGCTTTTTGCGCTCGCCCTTGCGATGGCGATGACGGACCAGACCGTCAGAGGTCGAACTCGACGAAGCGTCGCTACCGTAGTTCAAGCCAAAATCGTAATAATCTTCCTTGGAACCCGAGCCCGCAAACTCGGCACCGCTATCATCCAGGCGGGCGAACGTGCCAGTCTCGGAGGCGCCGGTGTAAATCGTGCCAAGGTTACCCGTAAGCCCCGCGCCACCGGCAGAGGGAGTATTGTTGGCGGCCTTGTCGGCATTAACGTTGCCGGCGGCATTCGCGGCGTTGGCAGCACCTGCGTTGTTCGCGGGTACCGAAGGAGCCCCGCTCGGCTGCGACGTGGAGGTTGCACCGCCCGCAAAGACATTCCCTCTTGCACGGCCGGTCTTTTTTGCCTTTTGAGACTGCTCGTACAGAGCGGTAAACATCGCCGTCTCGCCCGGGGACACGCGCTTACCGGAACCGCCCTGTCCAGCGCCGCCCGGCGTGCCAGCCTTACCAGCCCCGTTCGGACGCGGCGGAACTGCAGGACGGCCGCTATCGCTGCCCTTAAAGTGATTACCAGCCATAAAGAAATCCTCGCAATTGAGTCGCAATGAAAAAGTCCATAACGTTACTAGTTTATGGCATTTTGAGCATCGACAGCTAAACTCCAGACACGGACATCAATTGGCGAAAATGCGGCACAACACCTTTTCCGTCTTGGCAGCGGCGCCAGCTACACCGTGAGGAACATCATCACGATGATCATGGCAAAGCCGATAAGGTCGGTCGGCAAAAACACCGTGCCCAGCATAACGGCGCTGGTGATGGTCGCCGAGACGGGCTCCACGGTTCCGATGAGACTCGCACGCACCGAGCCGATGTCCTTAACGCCCTGCATATAGAGCATGTAAGCAAAAAACGAGCCGATAACCACGAACACCGCGAGCGCCTCGACGCCGGCAGCGTCGAGTGCCGGCATATGCGCCCAGGGCTGCACGAAGACACATGAGATCACGCCCGCCGTGAGCATTGCCGAGCCCGTGACGATGGGGCTGCCGTATTCGGGCAGGATCTTGGCGGGAATCACCGCCATACACGCGGCGCTGACCGCACACATAAGACCTGCTGCCAGGCCAAGCGGCGAGATATTCAGGCTGGTGGGGTCGCCGCCGGTGGCGATTAAAAAGGTTCCACCCAGAGCCAGGCCAATGCCGATGACTTCGCGAGTACGCGGCATGCGGCGATCGATCGCGCAGGTGTAGCCCATGATGATAACGAGCTGCAGGCACTGGAGCACCGTCGCGGTTCCGGCGTTCGTCAGGCGCACGGCCGAAAGATAGCAAAACTGGTTGAACAGCAGGCCAAAGGCGGTAAAGAGCAGCAGCTGCTTGCGATCGGCGGGTGTGGTCCAGAGCTTAATCAGGCGCTCGCGGTCGCGCGTAACAACCACGGCCATAAAGAGTAGACCGGCGAGAATCTGACGCACGCTCATAAGCCACAAGGTATCGACGTGGTAGGTATCGAACAGAAAGCTCGCGCTGGTGCCCGAGAAGCCCCAAAACGAACCGCCCACCAGCGTAGCCAAGACGCCCGTGATCATCTTGCGCGACGACGCATCGTTAAGGCGCTCGCGCCAAGCGCGGCGGGTGCTACGGCTGAGCTCGTCGGTGCCCTCGGGCACATCAATGTTCGATATATCGGTCATCGGCACCGAAGCCTCTGCACCTTCGACCTGCTCGACACACTCTTTGCTCATTCCACTCCCCCGAAACAGTCTGGAAGCAATTCGGCTTACCTTACCACGGCGAAGTCACCAGCTGGAGGCTTGTCCGCTTATCGGTAGGACAATTCCGCAGGCGTCTTTCCATAGCTCGATACCGCAATGGCCTTGCATTAGTCGACAGCCAAATCGCGGCAGCAGACTCTTTTGAAATGGATATGACAAAGCCTCCGAATTCCACAATGTAAGCGATTTTTAAAAATGTTCTTGCCACCGAGTTCAGGCTCCGTTATATTATCCCTTGCGCACTTGCGCACCCTTGATCGGGCGTTTAGCTCAGGGGGAGAGCGCTTCCCTGACACGGAAGAGGTCAGAAGTTCAAATCTTCTAACGCCCACCAAATGTTCGCAGCTCAGAGGCTATGTCTCTGGGCTGTTTTGTTTTATGTCGCCAAATCCGCTGGCAGCTCCAACCGCCCAACTGGCCAAATGCCGACCATCTACTTGTCGATCTATCCATCGGCATAACCAATCAGTCCGCACCGCAGCTTCTCGGCAAAACGCCGCGATGTCTGCGCCCTGCGGTATCCTTGAGCCACTTGCACCTGCAGCACCAAGGAGCCGCCATGCGCACCGAGCTCGATGTCCCCTTTTCGCACAAAGAAGAAGCCAAGGCGCTGGGCGCCAAATGGGACCGGACCAAGAAGATCTGGTATGTACCCAGCGGCGTCAACCCCGAGCCCTTTGCCGAGTGGCTGCCCGGTGTTGACCGATCCGACCCCTCAGCGCCGTATATATATCTAGTACTGGGCAAGCGCGAGTGCTGGAAGTGTCACAAAGAGACCTCGGTCGCGGCCTTCGGCATTCCCTATCGAGCCGATAACGACGAGAGCATCGCCATCGCGCACGCGCCCAACGAAGCCGGGCACATTGCCATCGACACGGCCAACGCTAACGCACTCGCCATCGTGCCCGCTCTTGGCTGCGTGCCGGGCGAGATCCGCGACTACCTTCATAAGCGCTGCGGCTACAAGCCCGTAGGCGCGCGAGCCTCCAAAGCCCCGTCGCTCGGCAACACGTGCACCAGTTGCGACGCGCTGCAAGGCAGCCGCTATCTGTTCGAGGAGCCCTCGTCCCCATTTGCCCTCACTGCCATCAACAAGCTGCCGGCACTGGAGTTTGTGCGCGTCGAAGTTGCCGGCGTCTTTGGCGTCCCGGCCACGCGCACCGACTTTGACCAGGCACTCTTTACCTGGGCACGCGACCATCACGCCGAGTTCCACAAGAAGCTCGGTGAGGGGGTTTATTTGTAGAAACGGAGAAGCCTTCACAGCCAGCTCCTCCGCATCGCCTATCCCTCGTCGCCGACGTCGTACACGATATCGAGGCCACAAACAGGGCATTTCTCCGGATACACCGGCATATGAACGCCTGTCCGTTTTCTCACTTCGTCGCTGAGTCTGTCACGCGCATCGATGAACCGAATATCGAGACACGGTATTTGCGAGCCGCAACAAGGACAGGCGACGGCAAATGACCCGCAATCAACCTCTACGCCCGGAAACATATTGTTGTCTATAAGGGCACACGGCAGTTTTCCGTACTTCCCCATCGCAATATCGCCTCGCCAGCTCACACGCGCTCCTCTCTCGCTATACAAATCAGGAAGAGCATGCACCGGCGGACGGGCGCGAGATTGCATCGCCACGCGATCCGATCAAACAACACGATCGTAAAAGACCGCCAAAGCCAAATACGCTAATACGGCAGAAGCCCCGCCTTTTCACGCTTCTTTTCCGAGCGATCAAACTCAATGCGATGGGCCTCGAGAAACACCGCATTGGGTCGCCACTGACGCTCATTCGGCTGCCTTAGCGTCGCACCTGCAAAGGAAGCGTAGTCGGTCTTATCCAGCAGGTACGATCCGCACAGTCGATATTCGCCGCAAACAGGCTCAAACGAAATCAGATGAGCATCGAATAGAGCATGAAAGTCGCGCCGAAGCAGAATGCCGTTGCTGGCAACCTGCGATTTGGGTCCCGAGTAATTCTCGATATGTGCAGCCTCCAGTGCCTCGTTAACCCCACAACCCGACACCGCGCAGCGACCATCATAGGCGGCAATGAGCTGCTTGCGGAACCATTGCTGCCCCAATCGCTCGCGTCTCAACGCATAGCGAACTTTTTCGTCATCGGTCGCACTCTGTCCGGCAAACTCAATGTCGGCTGGCATGTGCTTCAGATAGCTCATGTCGGACGCAAAACGAGGATCAGGCCCGCCTTTATGAACGGGACCATGCAGAACAAACCAGCCGTTTTCGGGCTCAAACCGTTCAACAAACGCAAGGCCGAGCACCTTATAGCCCACCTCGGTTGCAAATATGACTCCAACTGGAACGCCATATTCCATGCAGTTGAGCATTTTACGGTTGTAATTCTGGTCTCGAGAACCAACGACGCCTGGCGCTTGAACCGAATACTTAATGACCCACGTACCGTCATCCAAATAGAGCGGAGGAACATCGGTGTAAAAGCTCTTTTTAGAGTTATGGACCGAAAGCGCAAAGATCTTATTGGGATCTTGCTTCACCCGATCCTGGCCCGGCCAGAAGATCCCTGAATCCCGCGTTACGGGAAAGAAGTCCGCGCCAATTCTCAAACGATACTGATACTGAGGGCTATCTTCCTTGGTGCGGTGCGGAAGGCTGGTCCAAACGCCGCCGCGCTGCTCCTCACCCAGAAACCACTCCCATGCCTCAACGTATTCGGAAGGCACGAGACTGCAGGCACGGTCATAGCTTGGTCCATCCATCAACGGAACAGCAAGGTCAATGTCGTTCATCGCCAGCACCTACAACCATACGAACGCGAGTCATGCCCCTCAATAATATGGCCGGAAGTCAAGTATTACGAGATCTTATTCGCGATCGGCACATCGTTGATGCTCTCGGTTTGCCGCTGGCGCGCTCGTACCCCGCTATCCCACTCCCCTGTATACTGATGTAACACGTGTTTCATCCAGGCTTGTTGGGCCGGATTGTTCATGGGAGGGTCTTATGGCTGCTTCGAATCCGCCTAAGGGGAGCGTTTCTTCTTCGTCCATCAAGCCGGTTACGCGCAAGGCCGTGCGTTGCCAGCGCGAGGTCGCTTGGCTTGTCACGCAAGCGGCGGGCAGGCTTGTGGCGACCACTCAGGACGTCAATGCGCCTACGCCGAGCTTTGTGTTAGCGGCGGCGCTGGATTTTGTGCGCCAATTGGAGCTTGCCGCACAGGATGCCAGCGGCCACCTCGACTACCAGAATGTTATGGCGCCCGACCTGCAAACGTTCTGCCACATGGCCAAGTTGCCCGCCGCGCCCAATGCGCTTTCGGACGCGGGCTACATGTTTACGCTTTCGGGCGCGGACCTTATCCGCGACATCTACGCATACTGCAGCGAGCTCGCCGAGCGCCACGTCTTTGGCGCGGCAGAAATCAAACCGGGAAATGTCATCAAACTGGTTCTTAGGCTGTTCTTGATGGATGGGTTCGGGACTATGCCAGCGTAAACCGGATTTTTAACTTCGCCGTCGACTGGGCAACAACCGCCTTACCTTAGCGGGCGCCAATCGAGAGTCGATTATTGGGTCACCTCGTCCGCTGGCGCATTTATTCCGCACGCTCCGACAGTCGATACTTGCGGTTGCGACTCGTCGCCGGCGCTGTGGGCTCAAGCTCGCCTTGAGCAATGAGTGTGTTGACGCGCGACCTAACCTGGGAAATTGTGAGCCCTGTGTGCTCCGCCAACTCGCGCGTACCCAGCTCACCGCAACGCTTAAGTGCCGCCACAATTAAGTCACCGCCGTGGTCGACCGGCTCGACCTTTGAGCGATAGAGAACCACTTTGAACCGATCGAATCCCGGGCAGAACAGGGGCTCGGCCAAACCATGAGCACACATGGCGTCGATCATCATCGGAATGCCCGAGCCATTGCCCTCAGCCGGCGAACCTGCGCCATCCGGCAGCGGAACAATCGACATGAGTTTCATGAGCGTCGCGTTGCGGCACCGGGAGCTGCCGTCAAACAAGTTCTCGCGAGTCTTTCCTCCGTATAGGCCGCCGGGGTTCGTCACTTCGATACGGTCATCAAAGACGTCAACAGCGATCGACTGCCCACAGAACCGATCTCCGTATTCTCGGTGGATTACGGCGTTGGCGATTGCCTCGCGCAGGACCTCCTCGGGAATCTCCAGCGAGTCGACACGCGAGACGCCTTGGATCGTCGAGGTTCGCCGCAAATTCTTGGCGACTGCCGCGACGGCATCCGAGATCATTTCGCCCAACGTTCCCTCGCAGATCGTACGGTCCATGAACCTCAACGACCCCGCCGCGCCCTTCTGCGTTCCGGCATAGACCGCCACATCGATAAAGAGCTTAGGATAGAACTGCTGAGGATAGGCACCCGCAGCCAGGAGCCCGGCCTTAGTAACTTTGCCCTGGGAGTCGAGGAAATTCAGGCGCTCCAGCTTCGTTTTCTTGTCCAGCGCGCCGCGCATTGCCCGAGGTGTCAGCGAGAAAGCACGCTCTATCGTGCGATCGACCAGTGCCTCGTCAAGATCGCCTGCAACCGCGCCGGGCACTGCATCGCGATCGCTAGGACTCGTCCGCTCGTATGACGACAGTGCCAAGACCTCGGTCGATGAAAGTGGCACGTCTTTGTCATCAATGCGCTTGTAGCTGCCGCCCTGGGCGCCGCGTTCTATTACATAGCAGGGCTTGCTCGACGGGTCGAGCTCCTCAATCGTGATAACGAGAACCACGGTGCCCCGAAGCTCCACGCGCTCAATAGTGTATTTGGGCGGATTGGCCAGTTTTCCGCGACCGCCGGCATCACCCATGCCTGCGACAAATTGGTTGAGCACCTTCTCGGTCTCAAAGTCCTCAACCGGGACAAAGCCCGCGCGCTCGCTCACGCCGAGCACGATAATTCCGCCGGCGGTATTCGCGAATGCGCTAACCGTTTCCCATACGTCGCGAGAAAGCGTCGTGGCGCTCTCCTTGACCTCGACGCTAAGATCGTCCGAGCCCATGCGCCTTAAAGACTCGAGCAGACCGATCAGTTCGTTCTCGTTCATCTGCACGTCCTTTCGCTCGGTCCGGCGGAGAATGCCGCGAATAGATTTCCTTCGTCTCTCAGTTATCTCTCGTAATTATCTCTTGTCTCTCTGTTATCTCTCGTATTAGAGATGAGTGAAAGATGAGAGATAAGATATCTACCATCTGTTTCATTTAAACATGTTTTTGCTGGTAGAACAATCAGTATTGATACAATACCGTGATTTCTTGTCTCTTTGCTGCTCAGTTATCTCTCATATTTATCTCTCATCTTTCTGTTATCTCTCGTATTAGTGACGAATGAGAGATGAGAGATACGTGAGTGATGGACGAGCCTGGACTATTGGACGGTCGTAAAATCCCTCAAACAAAAAACGGGGCCGGCCTTACGCCGAGCCCCGTTTTCAAACGGTCAGTTAGTTATCCAGCGCGCGAGCATAGCAGTCAACATTACGCCGCCGCGAACACTCCCAAGCCCGTTCCGATGATGCAGACTGCAAAGATGCCCAAGATGATCCAAATGGTCTTGACGCCCCTTTTGTACAGGGCGACGCAGGCAAAGGTTGCCAGCAAGGGCAGCAGACCGGGGAAGATCGAATCGAACAGATCCTGCAGGACAATCTCCGAACCACCCACGTCAAAGGTCAAAGCAGTGGACAGTGAGACCTGTGCCGCAATCATGGCGCCGATAACGGTCATTCCGAGGACACCGGCAGCATGCGTCATGCGAGACATAAGGTTGTTCTCTTCGGACTGCTCCAAAAACTTGGTTCCCAGGTCGTACCCCAGATGGGCTGCGACGATACGCGTTGCAAAGTTAATCACGGAGTAAATGAGCGCGTACACGATGGGGCCGAGCGGGTTGCCCGTCGAAGCGATACCAATACCAATGCCAGCAGCGACCACGCGGAACGTACCCCAGTAGAACGAATCGCCAATGCCGGAAAGCGGTCCCATGAGGCCGACCTTCATGGCGTTAATCGAGGACGTGTCGAAGTTCTTATCGGCAGCCGCCTGCTCTTCCATCGAAACCGTTAGGCCGGCTACAAACGGAAGCACATGAGGCGTGATGTTAAAGAACTCAGTATGGCGATCGAGCGCCGCATAGTAATCGTCGTCGTTGGGATAGATCTTTCGCAGGGGCTTCTGAATGGTGTACATGAAGCCCATTGCCATCATCTTGTCGTACGACTGCGAGCACTGGCTCGTAAACTGGCGAAGGAACATGCTCCGATACATATCGGGAGTCATAATCGCATCCTTCTTGGCCTCTTTGAGGTCGGTGTTCTGGGTAGCCATTAGAAGTCCTTCTCTTCATCTGCAGCAACCGCCTGCGGACCGGACGAGCCCTCGCGGAAGGCCAGGAGCAACGCGACACAAATGGCAGCTGCGGCGACGCCGACCACGTCCATCTTGAGGTAAATGACCATAATGAAGCCGATGAACAGCCAAGGAAGAAGCTTGTTGTCGCCCATGGTCCTAATAAGAAGAGCGAAGCCGATGCAGACCATTACGCCGGACGCAACGTTGAGGCCGTCCATCACAAACTGCGGAATCGCGTTGAGCGCATTGTTGATGAGGTCGGCACCAAAGAACAGCGAGCCAAACACCAGCAGTGCAGACGGAATGCCAATCGACAGCGGCACGATGGTCAGATGGTACAGATTCGCCTTGGCAAGATCGCGATTTGCCAGAGCGGTCTCAATCTTCTTACAGGCAAAAGCACCCGGAACGGCGTAGCAGAAGTTGCGCCACACCTGAAGGAAGACGGAGACAGGAAGGGCGAGCGCGACGGCAGTTGCCGTGCCCGTACCCGTAATGACGGCAAACGCGCAGCCAAGCACGCCGGAGGCATAGACCTCGGGAGGAACCGCCGCGCCGACCATGATGGCGCCCATGAACATGGACTCCAAAGCAGCGCCGACGATAACGCCCTGCTGGACATCGCCAAGAATCAGGCCGACAAACAGGCTCGTAAACAGCGGACGGCCAAGCATCGTAATGCCAAATAATTGCTCGTCCATGGACGCAATAAATGCGACCAGTGCAATTAGAAGATACTGGACAACCATTTCGATCAACCCCAGGAACAGGTCTGCAGGCGAGGCATTCTGTGCAGCTCGCCTGCAGACAACCGAAGCAATTTGAGAGGATTAGTAGTTCATCTGGTGATAGTAACGACGCGTGGTGAGCGGGTGGTTACGGACGTGCTCGAGATGGCAGCTCAGACGTTCGGTGATGGTGTAGGTAACCATCGGGGAGACGATCTTGCGGAACTCAGGGTCGCTGAACGGCAGCTCGACCTTGGCGGTGTCAAACTTGTTCACGCGGACGTTAACGCCCTTCTCGTCGGCGAGCATGTGGGTGAAGTTGTCCACGCGGTCCATGAGCTTACGGGTGTCGTCCTCGCCGTAGAGCATGATGAGGCTCGTGCCCTCCTCGCACAGCTCGATGGTGCCGTGGAAGAACTCGGCGGCGTGGATAGACTTGGTCTTGATCCACTGCATCTCCTCGAGGATGCACATGGCGTAGTCGTAGGCCTCACCCCAGAGCATGCCGGAGCCAATCACCATGTGGTAATCGGTGTCCTTGAAGTCCTCGGCCATGGCGGCGCAGCGCTCGTCCTGAGCGTCCTTGGCCTTGATGAGGTACGGAGCGATGTTGCCGAACTCCTCCATGAAGGTGTCGTACTTGGGGAAGGCGCCGGCGTTCTTGAGGAAGCGGGCGACCAGCGTGATCTGGTAGGTGTAGATGGCCTCGCACAGGACGTCGTCCTCGGCGAAGCTGAAGAACTTGTAATCGGCGTACTCGGTGGCCGGGGTGTTGTCGTTGGAGACATACATCAGCGTGCGGGCGCCCTGCTCCTGGCAGAACTTGGCAGCCTCAATGATCTCGGGGGTGGTGCCGGTACGGGTGGAGAAGACGCAGACAGAGTCCTTGTTGAAGGTCTTGGGCGGGCATGCGAGGAACTCAGCGGCAATCTCGCAGTGGACATCGACGTCGGCCGTGGTGGTCTCGACCCAATACTTCATCGGGAGCGTGTGGGCCCAGGTGCCGCCGCAGCCGATGAAGAAGATGTTGGAATAACCCTGCTCGCAGACCTTGTCCACGGCAGCCTCAATCTGAGGACGGAGAGCGAGGGCATCGCTCACAACCTTCTCGTAACGAGGCTCATCGAAATTGAACATCCCTTACTCCTAACTCACTTGGATGAACCCTTCATTCATCCCATGACGTTATAATACTTTATATAACTAACTATGCAAGAACTATTTCAGATTTTTTTGATTTTTCTTTAATAAAAAGCCCGCCGATCAAATGAACGACGGGCTAAAGAAAGGAGGATCTAGTTAATAAATGCTAGACAATGGCATGTTTCCAGCTAGAAAACGTCCTTGGCAAATACCTTTGAGTCATTGGGAACCTGACGGATTTCGATAACCACGCCATCGTTGACAAGCTCTTGGATATGCTCGGCATCGGTTTCGGTCGCAAAGATCGCGGGGGTCGGATGAAGCGTGGTCTCGGGAGACTTTCGAGTTCCGCCCAAATTGATCTCCTTGATGTCTTTGCAACCCTTAGCAAGGCGATAGGCATCCTCGATCGTCTCGACAATGATAAACAGCGAATACTTGTCGGTGACGCCGCTGTTGAGCGCCTCGATGGCCGCGTTTACGTCTTTTATGACGAGCTTCACGCCATTGGGACGAGCCAGCCTCAAAGCGGCTTTTCTCATGTCGTCTTTTGCCACGGCGTCGCTGGCACACAGGATGCAATCTACATCCAGCGCATGCGTCCAGGACATGGCGACCTGGCCGTGAATCAATCGGTAATCGACCCTCGTAAGCTTAATCATCGTAACCATCTCCGCGCGTAATAAAGGTAATGACAGGGTTGAATTATTCGTTGAAGCTTGAGCTAGAACTCTTCTTCTTCGACATCGGCGAGCATATCCGCCGCCTCGCAAAGCTGGATAAACGAACGCGATCCCTCGACCGCGGCTTTGGCCTTGTCCGCATCCAGGGAGTCCAGCTGTGTAACCATTTCCACCAGCAGCGGCAAGTTCATTCCGGCGATCAACGTAAACGATCCGGCGGCCTGCCTCTGGATGAACTCGTTGTTTACGGAACCGCCAAAGATGTCAGTTACGACAAACCACGTGTCGGCCGGATCCTTCGACTCCATCCAAGCATCGATAAGCGCTGCGACATCCCTCGTGTCGTCATCGACATAGGCGCACAGACACTCGATTCGGTCGTTGGCGCCCATCAGAATCTCCAGAGAGCTTTTCATACCTTGGGCGAGATAACCATGACTCGCTAGCAATATCTTATTCATAGTTCTCCAATATCAATAAGACGTACTATATTGTCATAACAAAGTATATAAGCAATTTCCTTTTTGCGGTGCGTTAATTCTCTAATTCCGCGAACGGTAACAATTGGTCGGTAAAACGGCCGCTCCTTTTACAGAACGGCCGCCCTTGCTTACAGATAGAACTTCAGTCGCTCGGTGCAGTACACCTGACGGGAGATGAAAAGCGGCTCGCCGCTTGGAGCATAACGTCTATCGACAAACAGAAGCAGCGCAGAGTCCAGCTCCACGTTAAGGTATGTCGCTTCGAGCTCGCTCGCATAGCAGACCTCGAGCGTACGCGTGTTGGGGCCCATCTTGATCCCCTGGCGATCGAGTACCGCCATCAGCGAATCCTCGAGGGATTCATGCTCCAAAAAAGAAAGCGCAGCGGAATAGCTATTGGTTTCCAGCATCGTGGGCTTGTCATCCACAAGGCGCAGACGACGACTACGCAATACCTTTTGGGTATCGTCTACGCCTAGGAACTTCGCGTCTCGCAGGCTTGGGAAGTCCCAGCCCATTGCGAGAACCCTGGTAGACGCCTGTTTTCCAGCAAGCTGGCACGAATGGGTAAAGCTCTCACGGTCGTCCGCGGCATACATCTGTGTGTCCGACGAAACGAACGTGCCCTTGCCGCGGGCCCTCTCAACAAGCCCAGCATCTTCCATTTCTTTAATTGCGGAGCGAACCGTTATTCGGCTCACGCCAAATTGCTCGATGAGCTCCGCCTCGGTCGGGAGCTTATCTCCCGGGCGGTACGTGCCGTTGGCGATCGAATCAGAAAGCGCACGAACAATCTGTTTGTACAGGGGGATAACGCTATTTGCTTCAACCATATCAACCATACCTTTACAAGGAATCAGCAGCTTATAGATAGATGACTTATATTGTATTAGAACTTTTTAGGAGTCCATATATTTCCTAAATGATTCGGTAAACGGGGTGTTATTTCACTTTAGCGGGGTGCAGCGGCTACCCGCGGCATTCGTTATCAACCTAGCTAGGTTAGTCCACCCACATCGTCTCCAGTTCGCCGCAGAGCCGCGGCCCCATATGGGTATACTCACGAGGATTCGACTCGATTCGCCCCCGCTGGGGCGTCAAAGGAGACTGCATATGCCCACCACCTCAACCGACCCGCGCGCCGCTGCCGCCGCGCTGCTGGTGCCCGGCACCACCTGCCACGGTTTTGCCGTCGAGCGCTGCGAGACCGTGCCCGAGCTCGACTCGGACGCCTACGTGCTGCGCCACACCGCCTCGGGCGCCCGCCTGCTGTACCTGGCGTGCGACGACGAAAACAAGGCTTTTGCCATTGGCTTTAAGACGCCGCCGGCCGATTCCACCGGCGTGTTCCATATCCTTGAGCACTCGGTGCTGTGCGGATCGGCCAAGTTTCCCGTCAAGGAGCCGTTTGTCGACCTAATCAAGAGCTCCATGCAGACGTTCCTCAACGCCATGACCTACCCCGACAAAACCATCTACCCTGTCGCCACCACCAACGAGCAAGATCTGTACAACCTGATGGACGTGTACCTGGACGCGGTGTTCAACCCGGCCATCTATACCAAGCCCACCATTTTTGAGCAGGAGGGCTGGCACTACGAGCTGGACCTGCCGGAGGGCGCCGAGGGCGAGGGCAGCGGCAGCTCCGCGAGCCTGCGCGAGGGCACGCTACGCTATAACGGCGTGGTGTTCAACGAGATGAAGGGCGCGCTGTCCGACCCCATGAGCGTGCTGGACGACGCCGTCAACGCCGCGCTCTATCCCGACACCGCCTATGCGCACGAGAGCGGCGGCGACCCGCGCGCGATTCCCGCGCTCACCTACGAGCAGTTCCTGGACACGCATGCGCGCCACTACAATCCTTCCAACTCCTACATCACGCTCTACGGCGACTTGGACGTGGACCGCGCGCTGGCCTTTTTGGACGAGCGCTATCTGTCGCAGCCGAGTGCCGCGAGCCGCCGCATGGACGCAGCCGTCGCCGCCGGCGAGGACCCGTCCACGCTGGCACCCAATCCGCTGGGCGTGCAGGCGCCCGTGACCTGCGAGTACAAGCGCATCGAGATGGTCACCACGCCCGAGAACGCCCTGGTGGGCCTGGGCCTGGTGCTGGGCAGCGCGCTCGACCGCAAACGCACGATCGCGGCGGATATCCCTGTCTCTTATACACATCTCCGAGCCCACGAGACTACGCTGCATCTC